>CAIUWU010000223.1 GCA_903902945.1 uncultured Pseudomonadota bacterium | reverse complement strand
TCCCGCTGCCGCCGAACAGGTACTGGATGGTGTGCGCTTTGCGCCCAATGCCGCCAGACAAAGGCATCTGAATGCAATGATAGGCCGGCCGCAGTTTGAGCTGGCCCAGTTAGCGACGCTGAGCAGATGGCAAAGCGTTTCCAAACAACTTAGCCAACTGACCGCCTGATATGCTTGAAGAAATCCGTACTATCCAAGAAAACGCTATTTGTCTGTACACGCAGTCCGAAGTCGAAGCGGCACTGGATAACATGGCCGCCGCCATCAACCAGCAACTGGCCGAGCAAAATCCGCTGCTGTTATGTGTCATCAATGGCGGCATCATTACCGCCGGACAATTGCTGACCCGGCTGACGTTTCCACTGACGCTGGACAGTATTCAGGCCAGCCGCTATCGCAACCAGACGTCCGGCAGTGAGATTCAATGGTTGTTCAAGCCTTCGACACCACTTGCCGGTCGTAACATTCTGATTGTCGATGATATTCTCGACGAAGGCTTTACTCTGGCGGCGATCATCGACTGGTGTAAATCACAAGGTGCAGCTGCGGTGTATTCGGCGGTATTGCTGGATAAACAACTGGGATATGACAAACCGCTGCAGGCCGATTTCGTCGGTTTACAGGTCGCTAATCATTACTTATTCGGCTTTGGTCTTGATTACAAAGCCTATCTTAGAAACGCTAATGGCATTTTTGCCTGCAAGGACGTGTTATGACGCTCGCAATTATTGGTGGTACCGGTCTGACGGCAATCGATCGTCTGACCATTACCCATACTCAGTCAGTCGATACCCCGTTTGGTGCGCCATCGGCTGATTATGTGTTTGGCGAACTGGATGGTCGGCAACTGATTTTTCTGGCTCGTCACGGTAATCCGCACACTATCCCGCCGCACAAAATCAACTACCGCGCCAATATCTGGGGCTTAAAAGCCTTGGGTGTCACTGAAATTCTGGCGGTTGCTGCGGTTGGTGGCATTACCCGTGCCATGAAACCGGCGCAGATTGCCATTCCTGATCAAATCATCGATTACAGCTATGGCCGCGAACATACTTTTTTTGCCGATGATCTGGCGCATGTGACGCATATCGATTTCAGCTATCCATACGCAGAACACCTCAGACAGCGCATCATTGCCGCCGCGGCAACTGCCGGTATCGATGTGGTTGGCACCGGCACTTATGCCTGTACTCAGGGACCAAGACTGGAAACCGCTGCCGAAATTAAGCGTCTGGCCAATGACGGTTGCGATCTGGTCGGTATGACCGGCATGCCGGAAGCCGCACTGGCGAAAGAACTGGATCTGGCGTATGCCAATATTTCTGTGGTCGCCAACTGGGGCGCCGGCCTTGAAAGCACTGAAATTACCATGGCTGAAATCGAAGCCAATCTGAAACTGGGAATGCACAACGCCATTAATCTGCTGGCGCAGACAGTGTTGTTATCCGCCTGATTAAGTTGGGGTTTGATGTTGATGCTCAGCAGGCGCCGTTTTCTGAAGTGGCTGGCTGCACTGAGTTTTTTCCGCAGCCGTGTCGTCGATGCCGTCTGGCCCAGACCGCTGTTTGCCAGCGATGATTTTCAGACCATTTTCCAACAACTGTTTGCAGGTCAGACACTGACTGACAGCGACTCGATCAGCCTGCAACTCCCGGAAAATGCCGAAGACGGCGCCAGTGTGCCGATGCTGATCAGCAGTGAGCTGGATAATATCGACCGGCTGTATGTGCTGGTCGAAAAAAACCCCACCCCGCTGATTTTGCAAGCAGAATTACAAACCAATGCCCTGCTCTATCTGACTAGCCGCATCAAAATGGCCGAAAGCTGTCAGGTCTGGGTGATTATCAGACAAGACGGGCAGTACTGGCAGACCCGCCAATGGGTTAATGTCATGAAAGGCGGTTGCGGGACGGGCTAAATGGCAACTATCAAACTCAGAAGTCAGCGTTATCCGCAGTACACCGATCTGAAACTGCTAATCAGCCATGTTATGGAAAATGGCCGTAACCGGGATGCCGATGGACAGCTGATTACGGCTCACTTCATTCAGCAACTGCAGATTTCATGCAATGGTGAGCCGGTGATCAGTCTGGATATGGCGGGTAGTATTGCCAGAAATCCGTTTTTTACCCTGCGCTTGAAAACCACCCGTCCCGGAGATGTGATTACTGTCAGCTGGCAGGATAATCAGCTTCAGCATGACAGCCTGGAACATATTATTCAGTAACACTAATGCGGGCACCCTGATTACGGGCGGTCGTAATGGCAAACTGCAAATGCGGATACGCTTGTTGTTGTAAACCGGCTATCAATCTCTCGGCAGTTTCCTGACTGGATACCGCGCAAAAACCGGTTGGCCCCCATGATGTCTGCCCTATTGCTACTGCACCCTGAGCCTGTAACCATTGCATCGCTGCAGCGACTTCGGTGCTGGTGAAAACGCCGCCCTGCACCGGCGCAAAATGTTCGCCAACAGCCTGCTGCAAGGCAGTAATGACAGCGCCAAATTGTTTGAGGTCTGCTTCCGCCAGTGCCGGCAAGCCTTGCATCAGCAACAGATAACACAACTGTTCGGCTTTGCTTCTGGGGAACGCTGGCAACGCTTTGAAAGCGCTGATTTCCTGTTCGCCATGCAGGCCCTGGCCGCGCGTATCGAATACCAGAATGAAACGCCAGGCATCAGGTACTGCAATACGTGATAGTAACGGTGGTGTGGTGGTAGCCGGGCCGCGGCCGCCATCGACTACAAAGCCGCCCTGTTCGAAAACGCCGATGCCGATGCCGGAACGGGCGCCACGATCGGTCAGACAGGCGATGTCGCGTACCGAAAGTTTCAAGTCATAAAAATGACTCAAAGCCACACCAATTGCCAGCGACAACTGGGTGCCGGAACCCAGTCCGACATGCTCGGGAATTGCGCTGTCAATCTCAAGCTGGAGCGCATCAGAAACTTGCAACTGCTGACATAACTGCTTCAGACATTTCAAAGCCCGCTCCGCACAAGGACCGCAGGCGGTGGTTTGCGCTGCAGCCGAAAGAGTCAATTGTGTCGAGATTTCATTGAGTCCGACACCGATGCTGCCAAAATGCCGATCCAAAGCGCTGCTTAAATCGATAAAGCCCATATGGAGTCTGGCGGGGGCGGTAATGCGAATTTTTCTGTTAACCACGGGATTGTTTGCAATGTGCTTCTAAAAATTAGGCGGCATTATAGCTTGCTATTAGTCTTTAAAAGCGTTCAAAACGATTCGAGTTTGCGGGAAGAATTCAATATGACCATTGATCAAATGCTAGTGGCAGTTGGTTGAGCAGCTCGCGTCGTTCTCGCCAATTAGGCATGACTTGATCCCTATCTGCCCGCAAGAGTCCGTTGTGTTTGGGTGCTATTTGATTATTGGCTTGGGTTGGCTTCCCACCAGTGTTTGAAGCTTGGTGGGGTTGGTCCGTGTTCTAAATTGTAGAGATATGTGTTCATATTTTTAATATCGTTACCACAAATATAATCTTTGAAAGCCGGCATGCCACGACTCGAAGAGCCTATTGTTACGCGCTCACCGACATTATTTTGACCAATGATTTTGGGTCCCATCCCGCCCAAGCCACTATCGCCATGACAGCTTTGACAGTTCAACCGTAAATAAGCTCTTCTGCCTTCACTAGCCGAATCTAAAGTTTCGGGTATGCAATTATCAGTAATATTCAGATATAAGGTAGCGGTTGCATTACCGCTGGTAGCGCCTTTCGCGATGATGGTATAGCCGGCTGCCAATTTAGGTACTTTGGCGATACCGCTGATAACGCCGGTAGTCGGATTAATGCTTAAGCCATCAGGTAATGCTGGCGTGATACTGTAACTCACACTGCCACCAAAATTGCTTGCACTAAAAGGCGTGGTGTTAACGTTGGTTCCTGTAAAAACGCCATTAACTGTGGTGCCTCTGCTGATACCATCTATAGTCTGGCTGGCAGGTGAGATAGCGGGGGGCGGCGGGCTGACGGTAATCTTGGTTTGGGCGGTGGCTTTAAAAGTACCATCCGAGCCAGTGATGGTGTAAGTGGTGGTTGCTAAAGTCGATGCGGGGTTACCACTAATCACACCTGTGGCTGTGTTTAAGCTCAGACCGTTAACTAGGCCAGGCGATACTGAAAAACTAGGCGCAGTGACAAAACCGGCTCCGGTTAAAGCCGTAGTGGTGAGTGAATTGCCAAGAACTATGTTAATTGATTGGCTGGAGGGGGCCAGTGCAGGATTAACGGCGATACTGACTTTTGTGCTTGCAGTCGCTGTTCCATCACTTGCTGCTATTGTGTAGCTCGTTGATTTTTGTGCAATAGAGGGTATGCCGCTGATAACGCCTGTGCTGTTGTTTATCGACAGGCCATTTGGCAAAGCGGTCGCAACTGTGTATGTAATAGCGCCAGTAAATCCGGTTCCTGTGATTGTTTTTGAGGTCACTGTACTTCCGGCTACTCCGGTAATGGATTGACTACTAGGACTCAGACTGGCAGCCGCCCAGCAGGTTCCGGCGTTTATCAAAACTAATAACGGTATCAGACCGCTTTTAAACAAAGTTGGATTAAGTTTCATTTTGTACCTTCTATAAATAATACGATGGCTGTTTGATCCGCTGCTTATGCAGCGGGAGAACAGGCGTCTGATTCGGTAAACGGAATCTGGTAACTGGTTAGTACTTTTCTGATAGTTTTGCTTTGCCGCCGGATACTCCGCTCTAGTAAGCTGGCAAACGCCTGATCATTTTTTCTGACGCCCATCGAAATGCTGTATGCAAAAGCGAGTGATGGTTTTTTTTCATCAACAGGAGCGGGGCTTAATTGCAGTAAATTACCGTGTTTTTTGGCAAAAAATCCGGCAAATGGCCCCCAGATAATCGCGGCATCAATACGGCCATCCGCAACAGCATCAACAACCCAGCCCTGCGGGTTTTGATCGCCCTCATTACCCCACATTGAGAAACCATAAATATTGCCAGCCAGACCATGATCACCCAGCGCTACTGCGGGCGGTGAATTTGCGCCATCATTACCTATGGCATGCAAGCCGATTTTTAAATCCTTTAAAGCCGGATCGTTATAAGAGCTTATATTTAGCATGCGATCTTTACGGCTAACCAGCATATAGCTTGAACAGTAATAGGGTTTGGTAGTCAAAACCAGATCCAGGCTGGTTGGAACCCCAATCACGACATCACAACGATCCGCATTCAGGGTTTGCCGGAAAAAGCCTTGCCGTTGCTTTAACCATGTGTATGCAAGTGTTCTGTGCATATCCTTGGCTAGTAGCGAGGCAATCTTGTTCTCAAAACCCTGCTGCTGCTGATTGGAGTAAGGCAGATTGTCGGGATCGGCGCATACGCGAAGTGGCTGATTCGCCTGAACTGAAACCGCTACTGATAACATTGCCGCAGCCATAATTAATACTGGTGCTGAATAAGGCGTCCGCGTTCTGCATTGTGTGAACATGGTCATCAGACTGCTTTGTCAGACTTAAGGCAGTTTATAGACATGGACTCTGCCGCCGCCACTGACAACGCTGGAGCCGCCTTTACCCGGACAGGGTTTACCAGTGGCCGTGAAACCACCTGCAAGCCAGCTTACACCTGAAAAAATGGCAATCCGTTGTTTGTTATCTTTAGGACTCACGAAACTAATTGGGCTGCCTACTGAGCTGCATTCCAGCGTGGTATTCCATAATTTCGCGCCGCTATTGGCATCAACAGCTTTAAATTGATTGTCCAGTGTAGGATAAAAAACCACATCACCCGCAGTCGCCAGTATTCCGCCATAAATCGGTTTGACTTCCGGGATATTCCATTTCCTGCTATTGGTGGCGATATCCCAGGCGACCAATTCCCCCATGTTGAAGACTCCGCCGGCAAAAGTAAAAGAGGCGGTTCCTGGCAGAATTGTCATATCGGTACCCATATAGGGCGCGCCGGCAATATATTCTGTTTTTAGGCCCTGGTAATTCATGCACAGGTTAAAAACAGGCAGATAAACGGTATTGATTCTGGGTGAATAGGCTGCTGGTTCCCAGCCCTTCATACCCATTGCCGAAGGACAAATACCGGTTGTTGTACTGCCTTCCGTGGTTGCTTTGCTGGTCTGAGGCGGTACCGGTTTACCGGTTGTCAAATCAATAGAATCGGCCCAGGTGACGGATTGTTTGTTGGGGCCAAAAATTGGTGCTGACAGGACTTCCCCGGTCTGGCGGTCAAAGGTATAGGCAAAGCCGTTTTTGTTGAAGTGTATCAGTACCTTACTATGAGAACCTGAAGCGGTTGTAATGGGGGTGTTTAAATCCATAGGGATACTTTCACTGATCGCATCGTAATCCCACTGGTCATGAGGCGTAACCTGATAAATCCATTGTGCTTCGCCGGTTGAAGCCTTACGGGCAAAAAGCGAGGCGCCCCATTTATTGTCTCCCGGACGCTGATCAGCATTCCAAACGCCCGGCTGGCTGGTGCCATAGAACAACAGATCGGTGTCAGCATCGTAAGTGATATAACCCCATACCGAACTGCCTCCCTGTTGCCATTTGTCGCCACCCCCTTCCCAGCTTTTAATGCCTTGGTCACCTGCGGCATCTTTACTGTAAAAAGGCTTATAAGTGGTTGGATTGATTTTAACGTCGACATCAGAGCCGGTTGTGTATGCTGTCCATTTCAAGGTGCCGGTTGCTAAATCCAGCGCTTTAACCCAGCCTCTGACGGCCATTTCACCGCTGGAACTGCCTGTGATCACCAGCGATTCGCCGGGTCTTGATTTATCGGGTACTACTAAGGTTGCGCCATTGGTGGTGACCCCGGTTGTAGGGTCAGCCAGCGTTGTTTGCCAGACTTGTTTGCCTGACAAGGCATCGACTGCTACCGTTGTATTATCCAGGGTATTAAAGACAATCAGTCCATTAGGGTAGGTTGCATGGGTCGCGAAAGACGGGCCGCGATTGACCGTATCGCAACAGTTAACGCCGAATGCATAGCCACGGATTTTGGGTATAAAAGTCCATTTAAGCGCACCGGTACTTAGATCATAAGCTACCAGATTATTCGGGAACGGTGTGACGGCATACAATGTGCCGTTGTTCACCAACGGTGTGCCCATGTGGCTGCCGTTGACATTGGTTGGAAAAGAAAACTCTTCAATTAAGGTACTGACATTAGCCGTCGTAATATCATTTAGCTCACTATAGTGGATGCCATCCAGCGTACCACCATGACTGGTCCAGTTACCTTGTGTGCCAAAACCCGCTCCGGTCCCTGCTATGACTGCCGCCTCAGTATTTAAACAAGATAAGGCGAGTAATATGGCAATAGCGGTTTTCACCTGAGAAGGGTTGAGTTCGTAACGAGTACTATTCTGATTTTGAGAATAGACTGGCACTGTTTTACATGTCATAAATCAAAACTCCCAATAATGATTGGATAATATCTATGTAATTCAGTATATACTCTTTGCGTTTAAAGAATTAATGCAAATCAAAAATGCAAATAATTTTCAAAACATAAAATCGTAAAAAATTAAATATCCATAACATTAATTAAGTTTATTATTAATTATGAAGAAAGTGTTTTTTGTAGTTTTAATTTTTTTTAAAGCGGCTGTTTGTTTGGCTGAGCCGGCGCGAATAGATAAAACAGCCGTCAATACCTTGATGAAAGCTAACGCAGAAACTAAAGACGGTGTCTGGTTACAGGAGAATTGCGAAGAATATTTGGCATGGCATAAAAATACAGGATCATTATGGCTGGGAACTGATAGTAAAAAACAGAATTTAAGTGCTGGTTTATGTACAGGTTTTATAGCGGGTGTTGTTAGCGCATTATCTCTTGAGGCGTGTCTTAAAAAAGAGGTGTCACTGGCTGAACGTATAGTAGCTTATTTGAAAGATAATCCTGCAATTGGCAATATACAAGCAGTAACAATTGTCATTGATGTTTGTCAGAATTATTGAGGATAAAAGTAAACCCCTTTTCGTCAAATGCAAAAGGCATTTACGATAATTGAACAAATAAGTAATCAGGTAAGCGCCTAGCAAAAAATTAGCGTGTATTTAGAGGCAAATCCACGCCAATCTCATCAATGGCCTGTTGCAGTTCATGCAGCGTATATGTTTTGAAAGGTAGCCATTCATATTTCATCTTATGCCACAGCAATTCGATTCAATTCAACTCAGGAGTGTATAGGTAGGCAGAAAATAAAATCGCATGCCTTTCTCTTCCAATAAATCCCAATAAGGTTTCAGCTGTTTGGTGGTGTGAATGGATGCGTTGTGCACAATCACCACCATCGGCTTGCATGCGTTCGATCAACGCCATCAGAAAGCAGGCCATTTACGCTCTGCCAAAGTGGGGCAACAGTAGTCGCCCCGATCACAGCAGCGCGTCGATCACATTGATGCGCTGTGCCGCCGGCATTGACTTTGCCTCGCTTGGTCCAAGCCGAACGATTCGAGGTTTGCGGCGCAAATTTTGTTCAAAACCTTGCTGTTTTACTGCACGGCTATTTATTGTTAAGCGCTTATGCAACAAAGTCTAATTTTACGCAAACTCGCTTAAACGAAAACACGGTTCTTGAAAATAAAAAATTCAAGAGTTTTTAGATACCGTTTGTGTTTAAAACAATAAATATAATATAACCTATAAATACAATAACTTGAGTGGCCAGAATAGTTCTGTCATCTTTTCTTATCTTGATTGAATTAGAATGGTCATTATCAAAATATGCCGTCGCAATAGCTCTTATAAGCGATACAACGATGAGTATGTAAGCCAAAACATATATTTTATCCATTAGTACCAAGTAACCTACCTGAGGAAGGTTATCTGAGTATCCTTGTTGTAAAAAAACGGTAGTAAGCAATGCAGTAGCCGGCATTCCTGTTCTGGCTTCTATAAGACTATAATCCAGCAGTAAACTAACCCAGGATGCTGAAATAACGATAATTAACGGAAGTAACAGTTTCCAGAAAAAATAACTTGAAGGGCGAGAAATATTAATTCCAAAGCTTACTGCTGAATACACAGACCCCCCGGCATTTTGACTATCACTTTCACCAAATGACGTACCATAATCATGAATCAAAGAGGTGGCGTTCCATTTATTTATATACCAACCCGGAATGAATAACTGGTCACCAATGCCAGTAGATATCTGGTCAACTTCATAACTGATCTGTTGAAAGCCATGGGTGCTATCTTCAACCAAGATACTGAGTTTATGTTTATCTAGAGGAAAGTCATTGAGAAGAAATGATTGAAAAAAATGACCCTCAATGCGCATGATCTGATATTTATTTCCATCAGACAGAGTACTTGGTGTGTCTAGTAATACTTCTTTTACCATAGAAGATTTATCAACTGCATTAACCAATTCCATTGATTCGGTAGGGTCTATATCGCCTTTCCATTTGAACCACATATAGGTATCTAGGTAGAATGTGTTGTTGGATATATCTAAGCCGTAAATGGATATTGGAAAAAATCCAATAGTAACGATTTGTGCGCCAGGAGTAACTGTTGTCGCAGGCTTCATGCTGCCTACTTTTATATTGTTAGCATTTGCGACATTTAGACTTAATATAAAGAAAGCCAGAATGCCGAATAAGATGTTTTTAGATTTCATTTTGTACGCTATTAATTTGCCATGACTTATTAACAATCAAATAATTTTTTATAAAGTCAAAATTATAATTTATGTCTAGTAATTGAAAGAAGCGTATAACATCCCTTGCACCCATGTTTGGTTTGCATCACCGCCCATATATTCTTTGGCACCTTCACCAGGTACTAATGTTGCAAGGCTGGCGGTAAACTTAACCGTTTCATTGTACTGCCAGTCCGTGATTAAATTAATCTCACTTCCGTAATTACCTGAGGTTTGACTAAATGCAGATGGATCAAGAAAGGTATAGTTGAAGTAAATCAGGTTTGTAGTAATGTCTACTGTAGGATTTAATACTAACTTACCCATGTGTGTAATTAAATTTGTATTGTATAACATCCACATGCCTGATATTTCGCCCTGAAACCAGGTTCCCCAGTTAGTCATACCAGGTGACATGCCATCAAAATTCTGATCTTGAATGGCATACCGATAACTTAATGCCGGTTGCAAGTAGAGGTCTGTTCTTTTATATTCAAGTTGTCCAAAACCACCTGACGCATTATGTTTAGTTTTTTCGTTTACGTCGGAAGTTACAGTAGTTGTATTTACCTGATAAGCATATTCAGAGCTAAACTGAAAATTCTCTAGCGGTGAAAAAACAAACCGAGCATCATAGGTATTGTTATCAACGTTTTGAATGCCTAGTGAAATATTTGTACCATCGTCATGCAAAGAACGTTTATTCTGAGTGTTGATATAACTAAAACCAATGTTTGATGTATCTGAAATCTTATGTTCAATATTCACACCAGAATAGCTGCGTTTATCAGCTGGATTCAGAGGTCTGGTTTCAAGATAGAACCCTTCTAATTTTGTATCATGCACATTGACTCTACCAATCACGGTATTATCAAATGAAGTACGAGGCCATAAATATCCACCCCCTCTATTTGCTCCATTTTCGGCACCGTAACTAATCAGAAACCCCGATCCTATATTATATTTTTGTCGGCCACCTGAAATGTCGAATGTTATATTTTCGTTGGCATCAAATAATTTACCTGAATTCCAGCCAGCATATAAATCCTCTGTTGCAAACAAATTACGGTAATCTTTATATCCACCCAGACTAACATAATCACTTTCTCTGGTGTAATCTATAACACCTCGTCTTGTATAGCCAGATGGATCATGCCCTAAAGAACTGGTATAAGAATAACTAAAACCACCATATAACTTACTACCTTTAAAGGTATTCAAAGCGCCTCTAAGTAAGGTTTTATATTCAAATCCAAGAATTGATCAGTTAATCCTTCTTTTTGCGCACCACCACCCTGATTATTACCTTCTGCAAATAAAGCAGTTTCAGCAACCAAACCTGCATTTAATTCACCATATTGCCCTTCGTAAAGAGAATAACCTGCCTGAGCTAATCCTGAAGAAAGTGTCGAAAAAATAAAAAAAGGAAGTTTTAATTTCATTAATTGGCCTGTTACTAATAAATAAGACGAGTATTTTTTAATCTTGGGTTTTAAGGACCAGTTTTAAAATATCGTTGATTGTTTTGAATCGCTATAAATGTGATTTTGTGTATTTGTAAATATATCATGGCGCCAGACCAATACACCATAATTCATTAAAAGTTATTTCTGTAAAAACGTGATTTGTTGGATAAATCGCCGGTTGCCATCATTTTAATAAGGGAATTCACTGATTGTTGAGCGAAGTCTGTCGCCGCATTTTTTTAAGATCGCCAACTCCTCCGCTTGCTGAGCCAATTGGCGTTTTAAGTGAGCATTTTCTGTGGTTAGAATGACTGCTCGTTCACTGATACTTTGGGTGTGTTCGGACTGCTTGCACCAGGCATAGAGTTGCGATTCGTTCAACCCCAATTGCTTACGCCAATCTACGTCGCTAGTTCAGGCTTTCTTGTTTGTATTCGGTGCTATGCCTTGTGTAGCTGCCTTTGCTGTTGGTCGATTTCGTGCTCATACAAGTACCTCTCTTCGGTTGCGAGTACTCGCTTTTCAAAATGTCGACTATTCATGGTGGGGAGAATTTCAGTTTATATGATACCGAATGGCTGTTGCCAACTGACTAAGATCGTCGAATACAGCATGAGCCTGGTGGGTGGGATTGGCGGGCAAGTGGGAAGGAATCAAGCAGCAGCGCATTCCAGCAGCAAGCGCGGCAGCGACACCCGTAGCGGAATCTTCCAGTACCAGACATTGCGATGGCTGCGCTGCTAATCTCCGTGCGGCATGCAGAAATAAGTCCGGCGCCGGTTTGGGGTTTTCAACCTGATCGCGGCCGATGATGTGCTCAAAGACCCCGCTCAGACCTGCACTTTCCAGTAAATATAAGGCCTGAGCCTGACGACTATTGGTCGCAAGTGCGTAAGGCCAGTTTAGGGTTTTGATGAGATCAATGATTTCAGCAAAGCCTGGCTTAACGGCTATGCCTTCGGCTTCGACCTGCCGCCGCCACAGCGCCGAGCTGTGTTCTCTGAACTGGTTTAAATCAAACTGCCCGCCAAACCAGTTCTGTAATTGCTGCTCTACCCTCTTGCCGTCGGCGCCGTTCAACAAGCCAAAGTCTACATGACTCAGATCATATCCCATGGCATCCGCTGCCTGTTGCCAGGCGCGGATATAACTGGTTTCACTATCGATCACCAAACCATCAAGATCAAAGATCACGGCCCTGATACTAGTAAACATTGATTACCCGGATATATTCACCGTTGGCTTCGCGGTCTGATCCGACCACGATGCGTTGCTCGCCGAGGTCATTGCTTTCCAGCTGTCCAGAAACGGCAATTATTTCCCCCGCAATTGCCTGACCATTGTAGGTAGCGGTAAAACTGACCACCTGAGTGATTTCAGGATGATCAATTACAAAAGTAGCCGGATAATCAAAACTCTGATCGGCAGCGATGACTTTAGCGTTAAGCTGGATAAACCCATGTTTTTGGTATTGCCTGCTAACAGGAGGTTCTGGGTTAATCAAAGAAATATCAAATTTACGTCCGGCAATCAGCGCTTTGTTGTATTTACGCTGTTCATGCCAAATATATTGGTCTAGGGTCAGATCGGCGCAGGCACGGCGCTGGTAAGCCTCCAACCAGTCCCCTGCTTCCAGCGCGCTGCATTTTCCTGAAATAATCAGCTGTTCAAGCACCTGCCGGAGTTTATGAAATAGTGTGCGGTCGTAGCAGACCAAATCCAGATCGGATTGATGGTTTTGCAGGCCCACCAGACAGGAACCGGTGATACCGATTTGGGACAGATCAAGCTGGTATTCGGCTAACCAGGCACAAAGTTGCTGCAGATGCCCGATAACCGGATCCTTTGTCGTTGTGCCGAGCAGGATCTGTAGTTCGGTGCGCGGCGCATAATGGCGCATGATGTCACTCTCTGGAACACCATGTAGCTGGGCATCCAAAGCCGCTGAGTAGAACAGATAATCGGGAAAATGCTGGGACAGGTAGTGATTAGCCTGTTCAGTGTTGAGTTTCTGCCATTGTCCGTCGCTCAGCGCATAGCGCAGAAAACAGCGTACTGTTTGCGATTCAGTGCCGGCAACCACGACGGCAAACAGCAAACCGGTTGCAGTTTCAATAAAATCTTTGACTTGATACACCGGTAGCTACCTAAAAAATCAACGGATGTCACACAGAGGTCATCATTTTAAGTTAATTATTTACTTTCAAAAACCGTTGCCAAAAAAACAGCCATACCCTATTCTCGCCCGGGTTAACGATTTTGTTTTTAATTCAAACGGAGGACGCATGAAAATCGGTATACCCAAGGAAGTCCACGAAGGTGAACGACGAGTTGCTACTACCCCGGATGCGGCAGAAAAAATTATCAAACTGGGTTTTGAAATTGCTGTTGAAAGCGGTGCCGGTGAGGCTGCCAATATTAGTGATGATGCTTATCGTCAGGCCGGTGTGACGATTATTGAGTCGGCACAGGCATTGTGGCAACAATCAGACATCATTATGAAAGTCCGTGCGCCTGAGTTTCATCCGGCGCTGAATGTCGATGAAGTCGAATTAATGCACGCCGGGCAGCATCTGATCAGCTTTATCTGGCCTGCACAGAATCCTGAATTAATGCAGCGTCTGGCTGACAAGCAAGTCACGGTACTGGCGATGGACAGCGTGCCGCGAATGTCGCGGGCGCAGAAAATGGATGCCCTAAGCTCGATGGCCAATATTGCCGGTTATCGTGCCGTGGTCGAAGCCGCGCAGCATTTTGGACGGTTTTTCACCGGCCAGATTACCGCAGCCGGCAAAGTGCCCCCGGCTAAAGTCCTGGTGATTGGTGCCGGCGTTGCTGGTCTGGCGGCGATTGGTGCGGCCAAAGGCATGGGTGCCATCGTCAGAGCCTTTGATACCCGGCCTGAAGTTAAAGAACAAATTGAAAGTATGGATGCCGAATTCCTGATGCTGGATTTCAAGGAAGACGGTGCTGGCACGGGTGGCTATGCCAAAGTCATGTCACCGGAATTCATTGCCGCTGAAATGGCTTTGTTCGCCGAGCAGGCCAAAGAAGTCGACATCATCATTACCACCGCGCTGATTCCCGGCAAACCGGCTCCGCAGCTGATTACCGCAGACATGGTGGCCTCGATGAAACCGGGTAGTGTTATTGTCGATCTGGCTGCCGAACAGGGCGGTAACTGCAGCTTCACCGAAAAAGATCAAGTGGTGGTCAAGCATGATGTGACCATCATTGGCTATACCAATCTGCCTAGCCGTCTGGCTAATCAGTCCAGCCAGTTGTATGCCACCAACTTAAGACATTTACTTACCGACTTAAGTCCGCAGAAAGATGGAACCTTGTTCGTCAATATGGACGATGAAGTAATTCGCGGTGCTACCGTAATTAAAGAAGGCGGTATTACCTGGCCACCACCTCCGCCAAAATTATCCGCAGCGCCGGCAAAAGACGCCGCGGCTGTCAAAGCGCATCAAAAAGCCGAACCCGCCCCGGCTTCGGCGCTGTCGCAATGGTTGCCGCTGGTGATTGGTGCGGCTGCGTTTTTCGGCATGGGTTCGGTTGCGCCGGAATCTTTCTTGTCGCATTTTACGGTATTCGTGCTGGCCTGCTTCGTGGGCTATCAGGTGATCTGGAATGTGTCACCTTCGCTGCATACACCGCTGATGAGTGTGACCAACGCGATCAGCGGCATTATCGTAATCGGTGCGCTGGTTCAAATTTCGGCACCTGCCGCCATCGTTCAAATCCTGTCGGGATTAGCGATCCTGATTGCCGCCATAAACATCGCCGGGGGCTTTCTGGTAACCCGTCGCATGCTTGAAATGTTCAGAAAATAAGGGGAATGACATGTCACACGGTTTAGTAACCATGGCCTATATTGCGGCCTCTATTCTCTTTATTCTCAGCCTGAGCGGCCTGAGTCGTCAGGACAGTTCCAGACGCGGCAACTATTTCGGTATGACCGGCATGGCGATTGCGATTGTCGCAACCATTTTCAGCGGACAGGTCAACGCTTATGTCGGTTTGCTGATTGCCTTGTCAATCGGTGGTTTTATCGGTGCCCGTGCTGCGGCAAAAGTTGAAATGACGCAGATGCCGGAACTGGTGGCGCTGATGCACAGTCTGGTTGGTATGGCTGCGGTTCTGGTCGGCTATGCCAACTTTCTCGATCACAGCAGTAGTCTGAGCGGTGCCGAAAAGACCATACACGAAGTAGAAATCTATATCGGCATCTTCATCGGTGCGGTGACTTTCTCCGGCTCAGTAATTGCCTTTGGCAAGCTGTGTGGCCGGATTAACGGTAAACCGGTTTTATTGCCGGCGCGGCACTGGCTGAATCTGGCCCTATTGGTGATTACCGTGGTGCTGGGTAATGTGTTTATTGCCGATTCTGCAAGCGGACTATTGCCTTTGCTGGTGATGACGGCGATAGCGCTGGTGTTTGGTGTTCACATGGTGTTGGCAATCGGCGGTGCCGATATGCCGGTGGTGGTATCGATGCTCAACAGTTATTCTGGCTGGGCCGCAGCAGCAACCGGCTTTATGCTGAGTAATGATTTACTGATCGTGACTGGCGCGCTGGTCGGCAGTAGCGGTGCGATTCTGAGTTACATCATGTGCCGGGCGATGAACCGGCATTTTCTGAGCGTGATTGCCGGTGGTTTTGGCACTGCCTCGGGTGGTGAAGTTGCTGAAGTGGAAGGTGAAGTGATTCCTATCGAGGCTGAAGAAACCGCACAGTTGCTGCATGACTCGAAAAACATCGTCATCATTCCCGGCTACGGTATGGCGGTAGCCCAGGCGCAGCATACCGTTTACGAAATCACCAAATTGTTGATCAGCAAAGGTAAGAAAGTTCGCTTTGCAATTCATCCGGTGGCGGGCCGTATGCCTGGTCATATGAATGTATTGCTGGCCGAAGCGAAAGTGCCTTATGACATCGTGTTCGAGATGGATGAAATCAATGAAGACTTTCCCGATGTCGACGTGGCGATCGTGATTGGCGCCAATGACATCGTTAACCCTTCGGCGCTGGATGATCCCAACAGCCCGATTGCCGGCATGCCGGTTCTGGAATGCTGGAAAGCGCAGACCACCATTGTCTTGAAACGCAGTATGGCATCCGGCTATGCCGGTGTTGGCAATCCGTTATTCGTTCATGAAAACACTCGAATGTTGTTTGGCGATGCCAACGACAGACTGCAAGCCCTGCTTAAAGCGCTGCAAAACTAGCGCCATCATCACAGGATGACCGGTCTGCGGTCATCCTGTTTTAATCCCGTTTCAAATTCTGGATTGTCTAATTCATGCAAGATCTAGTAAATCCGCAACAAACACCGCAAACCATTTATATTGCCGGCTTCGACCGTGGCAACGATTTGTCGTTGTTGATGTTAGTGATGATGGAAATGTCTATTGCTCATGCCGGAAAAGCGGTAGTGTTTCGTCCGGTGATTGAAAACAGCCCGGGCAATGATCACCTGATCAATTTCGTTAGCAAGCGTTACGGTCCGGAAATACCGATAGACGCCATGTACGGCTGTACCTCAGGACAGGTGCATGAGTATTTGGCCAACCAGCAATATGACGAATTGCTGAAACACATTTTGGCCAAGTACAAGGCATTAAAAGCATTATGTCCCAGCGTGATTTGCGTCGGCTCGGACTATCTGGCGGGCGATTCGATTTATGAGTTTGAATTCAATCTGGATATCGCCAATAACCTCGATGCCCTGTTACTAGCGGTGATTCAGGGCGCCAACCGTGATGAAACACAACTGGAAAGCCTGCTCGGCAGCGTTCGCTATACCCTGAAACAATATCGTTCTAATGTGTTGGCACTGGTAATCACCGGACTGGCTTCGCAGGCGGCCGGCTTTAATTGTCTGATTCCGCATCAGGCCGATTATCCCCTGTATTGCTTGCCGCCGGAGGCCAGTTTCGATAAGCCGAGTATCCACAATATTATCCAGGCACTCAGGCCGGAGATCTTGTCTGCTACCCGGGCGACACTGGCCCGGGAAGTGTTGAATTACAAGATTGCTTCCATGCAGACAGCAGACTTCCTGCCTGCCATTGCCGATGGTGATTTGGTCATCAGTGCTAGTGACCGAGCCGATATTATGTTGGCCTCTCTGATCAGTTATCAGGCAGATGCGCATCCCAAGATAGCCGGTTTGTTACTGACCGGCTCTGCGCCTGTGTCCAGAACGGTAATGGATTTGTTGAATGGCCTGGGTTCTTTACCGTTTGCCTTGTTACGCGTAGCCGATGATACCTTCAGTACCGCGCTGGCTGTCAGCGAGATCAATGCCGAACTTGACTGGCAGGATGAACGCAAAATTGCTGCGGCCCTGGGCTTTATGGAAAAACACATCAATCTGGTGGAATTGCGGCTGCGCCTGTTCCGTAGTGTCGCGCATAGAATGACACCGCTGATGTTCGAATATGACATTTTGCAACGCGCCAAACAGCAGAAAAAGCACATTGTGCTGCCGGAAGGCGAAGAAGAACGCATTCTGCGCGCCGCCGAAATTTTGCGCTTGCGTGATGTGGTCGATATCACTCTGCTGGGAAACCGTGCGGCGATTGAACAGAAAATTCAGAAATTGTCTTTAAAACTGGATCAGGTGGCGATCATTGATCCGCTGGATTCACCATGGCGCCGGTTATTTGCCGATTATTATTTTCAGGCTCGCCAGCATAAAGGCGTGGTTTATGACACTGCTTTCGATCTGATGGCCGATGTCAGCTATTTCGGTACCTTGATGGTCCAGCTCGGTTATGCGGATGGCATGGTATCGGGCGCCGTGCATTCCACACAACACACCATCAGACCGGCCTTTGAAATCATTAAAAACAAGCCCGACGCTGAAGTGGTTTCCAGTGTGTTTTTTATGTGTCTGGAAAATCAGGTATTGGTTTATGGCGATTGTGCGGTGAATCCCGATCCCGATGCCGAGCAGTTAGCCGATATTGCCATTAACGCCGCCGATACCGCCGCGTTGTTTAATATCGAACCCAAAGTGGCAATGCTGTCCTATTCGACCGGTGATTCCGGTAAAGGCGAAGCGGTTGATAAAGTACGCGCCGCCGTGGCAATTGCCAGACAACGCCGTCCGCATCTGAAACTAGAGGGTCCGATTCAGTACGATGCTGCCGTTGATCCGGTAGTGGCCAAAACCAAATTATCAGCCAGTGATGTGGCGGGTCAGGCAACGGTATTCATTTTTCCCGACCTCAATACCGGCAACAATACCTACAAGGCGGTGCAGCGTTCCTCGGATGCAATTGCTATTGGCCCGGTATTGCAGGGACTCAATAAACCGGTCAATGATCTAAGCCGCGGCTGTACGGTGCCCGATATTGTCAATACCGTCATCATTACCGCCATTCAGGCCCAGGAGCACCACTAGATGCAACAGACCAATATTCTGGTGATCAA
The DNA here is from genome assembly GCA_903902945.1 of uncultured Pseudomonadota bacterium. Classification (GTDB taxonomy): domain Bacteria; phylum Pseudomonadota; class Gammaproteobacteria; order Methylococcales; family Methylomonadaceae; genus Methylomonas. The sequence goes on along the minus strand of CAIUWU010000223.1, from coordinate 13,733 downwards.
CTCGGGCAGCTCGTCATTGAAATACAGTCTGTTATCAATACAGCCGCAATTGTGTCTGATGTCGGGTCTGGTTGAATGTATCGGCGAACAGCTGGCCCATCATAAATACACGGTCGATAACCAGGCTTCTCAGCAGGAAACGCTGACAATTAAGGATCATGCTGACGCCTTGCAGCAGGTATTCGCCACGCTGCAGACCTGTTCAGCCTATCAGTCGCAACCATTGCTATGTATTGCGCATCGAGTGGTGCACGGTGGTGAGCGCTTTTCGGCGCCGCAGCTGATCGACGATGCAGTGATTGAGGCGATTCGCGAGCTAATTCCGCTGGCACCGCTGCATAATCCGGCCAATTTGCTGGGGATTGAACAAGCCCGCCGGCAAATGCCTGATCTGGCGCAGATCGCGGTATTCGATACCGCATTTCATCAGAGCCTGCCTGACTATGCTTATCGATATGCCCTACCCGGTTTTTTATATCAGGATCATGGCGTCAGGCGTTATGGCTTTCATGGTTCCTCGCACCGTTATGTTGCCGGACGTGCGGCGCAATATCTGGATAAACCGTTATCGGCGCTGAATCTGATTTCCTTGCATCTGGGCAATGGGGCCAGCGTTACCGCAATCGCTGCTGGTCACAGCGTTGATACCTCAATGGGCATGACTCCGCTGGAAGGTCTAATGATGGGAACCCGTAGCGGTGATCTCGATCCGGGGATTATTTTTTATCTGAGCCGTTCATTAAATATGAGTCTCGCTGCCATCGAAACGCTGCTTAATAAGCAAAGCGGTTGCAAAGGTTTATGTCATGAGAACGACATGCGCACTATTCATCAGCATGCCGGTGACGGCGATCTTGAGGCTCAGCTGGCTCTGGCTATCTATGCCTACCGGGTCAAGAAGTATATCGGCGCTTATCTGGCGGTATTAGGTCGCGTCGATGCTTTGATTTTTACCGGAGGTATTGGCGAAAATGATGCCTGGTTGCGGGCACATTGTCTTGAAAACCTGCATGGTTTGGGGATTGATTTAGATGTCGCCAAAAATCAGACGCCTGATGCCGAAGTTGGCAATATCGCCAGCGCCGACAGCCGGACTGCGATTCTGGTGATAAAAACCGATGAAGAATGGCAAATTGCCTTGGAAAGTTATCAGTATTTAAAAAAACCGGGACATTGAAACGGATAACGGATGTGATATTATCACTCACCAGAGTGTTACAATATAACATTAGCTGCCGTTTTAAAATCTTTGTCCGTATTCATGAAAGCCCTTACTCCTGTTTTATGGTTACTAATACCGACTTCGGTTCTGGCTGACGATGTCAGTTCACAACTCGATGAAGTGGTAGTCAGTGACAGTTCTGATCCCGCCTATCCGCTTAGCGGTTCACCGGTGACAACGCTTGCCGGTGATGAGTTATTGCTGAAAACCGGGACCACGATAGGCGAAACCCTGAAAAATGAACTGGGGGTGCAGAATCAGTCTTTTGGTCCGGGAGTCGGCACGCCGATGATTCGCGGTCAATCCGGTCCTCGGGTGCGGGTGCTGAATAATGGTATTGGTAGTAACGATGCCTCGGCGTTGAGTCCCGACCATGCCGTTAGTGTCGATCCTTTAACGGCAGAGAGCATCGAGATCATCAAAGGCCCGGCCAGCTTGCTATACGGCGGCGGTGCAGTAGGCGGCGTGGTCAATGTGCTGGATCAGCGGATTCCCGATCAGGCGCCGCGTGCCGGGCAAAGCACTGTATTGGAACAACGCTTTAACTCAGTCAGTGATGAAACCAGCTCAGCGATCAAACATGACGGCGCCACTGACCAACTGGCCTGGCATCTGGATGGTTTTTATAAACAGCATGGCGATATGGGTATTGCTGGCACGGCAATCGATAGCGCCAAAACCGCGATTACCGATCCGGGGCTGGATGTAGTCCAGAATTCTTCCGGCAAACTCACTAATACCGGTGCCGAAGCCATCAGCGGTTCGGCGGGTCTGTCATGGTTAATGGCTAGCGGTTTCGCCGGTCTGAGTATCAATAGTCTCAACAACCATTACGGCATCGCGCCGGATGGCAGTGGCGATGAGCAAACCCGGATTGCCATGCAGCAAAACAAATATGATTTCAAAAGTGAGCTGAATCAGCCATTTGCGCTGGCCAGACAGCTGAAAACCCGTCTGGGTTATACCGATTATCAGCATACCGAAATCAGCAATGGCCAGCCCGGCGCTTATTTCAATAATCAAAGTTATGAAGGTCGGCTGGAAATGAGTCATCAGCCGCTCGGTGCGATTGAAGGAATCTGGGGCTTACAGGTGCAATCCAGCGAGATGTTCGCGGTCGGAAAACTGACCGGTGAACAGATTTTACCCAAAGCACTGACCCAAAATTTCGGGCTGTTTGCGCTGGAAAATTATCGCTGGCGCGCCGTTGATTTTCAGCTGGGGCTGAGAGTTGAACAAGACAGTCTGCATGCTGACGCTTCTAGTAGTCTGAGTTATACCCCAGTCAGCGCCGCCCTCTCGGCCAAGTGGCAGGTTAATCGTCATCACAGCGTCAATCTGGGGCTCAGTCGAGGAGCCCGCGCACCGGGTGTTCAGGAACTGTTTACCCACGGTTATCATGATGCCACTCGCAGCTACGAACTCGGCAATCCGGGCTTGCAACTTGAAACCTTGTATAACCTGGATTTGGGCTACCGGTTTAAAACCGACTGGTTAAGAGCCGAGTTTGACTGGTTTCATAACTGGGCTGAGGATTACATTTATCAGCAACGTAATGGTGATTATGTGCTGGAAGCAGGGATTCAACGCCCGGTTCTGGCTTATAACCAGCAGAATGCGATTTTTAAAGGCTATGAAGCGAAGCTGGTGTTACCGCTGATGGAGCATCATCAGGGGGTGACCGAGCTGACTTTATTCAGTGATTACACCCGGGGACAATTCGTTAGCGGTGGTGATGTGCCACGCATGCCGCCGTTACGCTATGGCATGGAAATCGGTTTTAGCCGCAGTCGGTTATCAAGCTATCTGCGCCTGAGTCGTCGCGATAATCAGCCTTATGCCGGTGCCTTTGAAACCAGTACTGCCGGTTATTACCTGCTGGATTACGGTCTCAATTATCAGTTCAAAACCGCTGATGCCGGACACTACACACTGTTCCTCAAAGCCACTAATCTGCTGAATGCCAATATTCGCAACGCCAGCTCTTATCTACGCAATTTTGCCCCTGAAGCCGGACGCAGTGCAGAGCTTGGAATCAGGGTCGCCTTTTAGTCTTACTTTTGGGTCAAGATGGTAGATAATGCCCGCCATTGTTTTGGCTTTTATTTTGCTTCCCTTACAACATCATGAAAAAAAACAACTACATGAGCTGGCATAGTTATTTTATGGCTATCGCTCTGTTGTCATCGTTTCGTTCCAAAGACAGCAAAACCCAGAACGGCGCCTGTATTGTCGACCCCAACCATAAGATTATTGGTATTGGTTATAACGGCCTGCCTGTCGGTTGCGACGATGACGATCCGCAGTTCTGGCAGGATGAAGATGACAGTGACTTGCTGCATTCCAAGCATACTTATGTGGTGCATGCCGAGAAGAACGCGATTTATAACTGTATGGCCCACGACATGCAGGGGGCCCGGCTTTATACCACCCAGTTTCCCTGTAATACCTGCGCCCAGGCGATTATTCAGGTAGGCATCAAGCAAGTGATCTATTTACGCAAAAAGCAGCACAGCAGTCATGTGCTGATCAATCAGGCGGTCGATAAAATGTTTGCTGCTGCCGGTGTCACTGTTGCCGCTTACGCAGAACAAGACATCCCCGACGCTGCGTTTCTCGACAAGCTGATAGCGATTGGTGAGATCAGCTTTAAGTGAGGATTTGTTTGATCGTCAACGCCTTATTCAATAACCCCACTTGCTGTTGATATGCGCGTGAATTTGATTAGCAAAGGGTGGCATTATCAAGCAAGCGTCAAAATAGCTACGCTGATCGCAGATTGAGCGCCACCTCAATTTCAGTCAGCACTCTGGCCCGGCATTATTGCTGGTGGCCACTAATCCAATTCGATGACCTCGCTGTGTTGTAAGGCTTTGAGCAAAGTCAGATAAGTATCGCGATCAAATGCCGGTCGACCTTGTGCCCGTAATTGCTGCAACTGTTCAGCGCTGTGAGCGGTACCCAGATAACACCAGTGGTCAATCACATGCACATCGTTTTGTTCACGAATGCCTATCGCACCGCGATAAGGCCAACTGGCCAGTTTCAGTGTCTGCATGGCAGTTAATAAGCGTGTGGCATGTTGCTGGGCGGATTCGTTGCCGACACAAGCACCTCGACAACGTTTGAGCTGATAGGCAAAACAGGGTTTGCCGCTGCCGAGTTTTTCAAGGCCGAGGATGCCCAGACAGAGCTGATGGTGTTCGGCCAGATGACGCAAGGACTTTTGAGCGTCACGCTGATTACTGTACAGACCATACAAATTATCTTGTTTGCCAAAATCCAGATCACTGGCCCAGCTTAGATGCGGTATCAGCTGTTGCTGTTGCTGCTGTAATTGCCAGGCGCATAGGTCATTTTTGCGACGCAAACGCTGGTTATGTATCGGCATCATTTGCTTGATCAGTCTGGCTTCGGTCAATAAGGCGCCCAGTTCGCCACCGGTCTCCAGCCAGTCGATACGCTTGGTTTGTTGCGATAAAGCCATCTCCTTGCCGTGGCGATGGTCGGCGGCAAAATGAGACAACACCCGCTGGCGAATATTGACACTTTTGCCGATATACAACGGTAAATCGTTATCGCCATAAAACAGGTAAACGCCGGGCGTTTCGGGTAATTGGTGCAGCAGATGGGGATCGAGTTGTGACGGCAGACTGGGGTGTCGCAGCAGGCTTTTGACCGTATCGGCAATCAGATCAGCGGAGAATTCGCGATTGATCCGCTGCCAGAACTGATAAAGCAGTTGCGCATCGGCCAGTGCGCGATGGCGATCATTGACTGTGAGTTGATGGCGTTCGATCAAGCTGTCGAGATTATGGCGTTGATACTGCGGATAGAGCGCCCGAGATAATTTAACCGTACACAGTACCTGCGCTTTGAAGTCCCTGCCGATACGCTGGAAGGCATTTTTCAGGAAACTGTAATCAAAGCGAGCGTTGTGGGCGATAAACAAGCGACCTTCCAGTAGAGCTTCGATGTCTGTGGCAACCTGTGCAAAGGTCGGGGCCTTGGCCACCATCGCGTTGCTGATACCGGTCATTTGTTCGATAAATAATGGAATCCGCATCTCTGGATGCAATAACTGATTCCATTCTCTGACCCCGTCGTCATCTACCAGTACGATGCCAATCTCGGTAATTGAATCTTGGGTCGCTGATGTACCAGTGGTTTCCAGATCGACAAAGGCTAAGGCTTGCATAGTGCGGTTACCTGTTTTGGGTGTATTGAGATGACGTTGGTTGGCTTGGCAAAGCTCGCCAAAGCTTACCAAGGCTTATCAGACTTGCCATTGTCTAATCATCAGGCATATTCAAGGCGGTTAATTGTCATCAGCCTGCTCCGGCTTTGTGTTTACAGACCCTAAAAAAACCATCTGAAATTTTGATGCATCAAAAAGCATGTCTACCATCCAAACTTTGCAGCTGTTGTGGCCGGCCAATGGTCTGGCGCAAAAAATGGGCTAAAGTCTGGCAGCAAGTCAAATATTGCTCAGAGCGTTGCCGGCGCCATCGTTCAACACAGGATAAATCATGACTACCCTGCGGCTGATTCTGGGTGATCAGCTCAATCCCTTACATAGCTGGTTTACAGAAGCCGACGCTAATGTGCTGTATACCTTAATGGAAATTCGCCAGGAAACCGATTATGTGCTGCATCACGGCCAGAAAATCCTGGCCATTTTTGCCGCCATGCGCGATTTTGCAGAGCAACTCAGCCGGCAAGGTCATAAGCTGCATTATTTCAGCATCGCTGCTACCGATAACCGGCAATCGCTAACTGCTAACCTTGATGCGTTGATTGAACGCTATCAGATTCAACGGTTTGAATATCAAATGCCGGACGAATGGCGACTGGATCAGCAGTTGCAAGAGTATTGCCGCCGTTTATCCATCTCTAGCCAGGCTTGCGATACTGAACATTTTTATAGTTCACGCCATCAAGCAGCGGAATGGTTCGGCTCACGACCGCATTGGCTGATGGAAATGTTTTATCGGCGGATGCGACTTAAGCATCAGGTACTGCTTGACCATAAACAGCGTCCTTGTGGCGGAGAATGGAATTTCGATCATGACAATCGTAAGCGCTGGCCCGGTGCGCCTGCTATCCCTTACGATCAGCGGCCTCGTCATAATCATTCGGCGCTTTGGCGGGAAATTGTCGTTGCCGGCGTGCCGAGTTTTGGCGCCGTGGATGCCGCGGATTGCCGTTGGCCGCTGAATCGCCATCAAGCATTGCAGCAGCTGGATCAGTTCATCCGGCAGGCGCTGCCCTATTTCGGTGACTTTCAGGATGCCATGACCCGCCATAGCTGGCGTCTGTTTCATTCATTGCTGTCATTCGCTCTCAACACCAAGATGCTCAGTCCGCAGGAAGTGGTTGCCAGCGCAGAGGCAGCCTGGCGGGATGGTACGGTGCCGCTGGCAGCCAGCGAAGGGTTTATCAGGCAAATTCTGGGCTGGCGTGAATATGTGCGCGGCGTGTATTGGGCAAAAATGCCCGGCTATCTGGATCAGAATCATTGGGGGCATCAGCGGCCCCTGCCTGCCTGGTTTTGGAGCGGTGAAACCCGGATGAATTGTCTGGCTGCTGCGATTGGGCAGTCACTGAATTACGCCTATGCCCATCATATCCAGCGCCTGATGGTGATCGGCAACTTTGCGCTGCTGGCCGGATTGGCGCCGAGCGCAGTGCATCGCTGGTATTTAGGGGTTTATATCGATGCTTTCGAATGGGTCGAACTACCCAATACGCTGGGCATGAGTCAGTTTGCCGATGGCGGCTTGCTGGCCACCAAGCCCTATGTATCCAGTGCTGCTTATATCGATCGCATGAGTGACTATTGTCAGGCCTGCCGCTATGACAAGAAAAAACGCACCGGCGAGGATGCCTGCCCGTTCAATGCCTTGTATTGGAATTTTTTCATCAGCCATCGTCAACAGCTGGCAAGCAATCCGCGTCTGGGGATGGTGTATCGGAATCTGGCGCGTTTCCCGCTTGCCGAACAGCATGCCATCAGTAGCCATGCGGCCTCTATCCTGCAGCAGATCGAGCAATTGTAAAGCGGCCTGTCACGGCTTTGAGCCGCAAATCTGCGGGGGATTTATCCACAAACTCAGGTTGCTGGGTTTTTGCGACATAATCCAAGTAAGCCGGTGATCAGGCGCTGGACCGCTTCGCCTGCTTGTGTCGGACTTAACATGCCATAGGATATTCGCAGATAACAATCGCCTTGCAAGCCAAATGCACAGCCGGGAATAGCAGCCACTTGGTATTGTTTGATCAGAGACTCGGCCAGTTCAAGATCGCTTAATGATGTGCGGATTTTCAGTAATAAATAAAAAGCGCCGGTAGTCGCTTGCACCTGACAAATATCAGCGATTGTCTGCAGTTGTTGCAGTAGATGGCGTCTGGTCAGGGCAAGTGCCGGTAATTGTTGACGACAATAATCGGCGCCTGCCGCAAGCGCACCGATCGCCGCTACTTGGGTAATGGCGGGCGGACAAATCAAGTTGGTATCCTGAATTTTTAACATCGCCGGCAGTAATGCTTCCGGAAAAACCGCATAACCTAGCCGCCAACTGGCAAAGCCATAGGCTTTGGATAAGGAATAAAGACTAATCGTGTGTCCGTTAGCATCGGCCAGACTCGCCGGTGAAAAATGTGCGGCACCCTCGTAGGTAAAATACTCATAAGCTTCATCGCTGATATGGTAAAGACCGCGTTGTTGACACAAGGCATTGACCGCGCGCAAATCATTTTCCCGATAAACGGCTCCCGAAGGATTATTCGGCGACACGGTGACAATCGCGCGGGTTTTTTCGGTAATGGCGGCTTGCAAGGCTGGCAGATCGAGTTGGTAATCTTCACCCACCGGGACCGGCACCACAACGCATCCCAGCATCTGAATTGCCATTTCCTGGTTAAAGTAATAGGGCAGCGGCAGAATGATTTCATCACCTGGATCGCTAATGGCCATGATGATATTTAAAAAAGCCATATTCGAACCAGCCGTTACCATGACTTGATAAGCTTGGTCGCAGATGTGATTGTCTTGCCGTAATTTTGTCTGGATCATCGCCAGCAGCTTGGGGTGACCCAACGGCGATCCGTAAAGATGATTCTCCGCCAACCTACCGAACTCCAGTGCGGCTTGCATTGCAGCATCCGGTGGCGGATAGCTCACCATCCCCTGCCCGAGTGACAGTGTCCCCGGAGTTTGTCGGGTCCAATTGGCGATCATGGGGATAATCGGTGTTTGTACCTGTTGAAGTCTATCGGTGTTTCGCATCAAGGCATCATCGGGTTGAGGGCGGCTGAGTGTATTCGTTTTAGGGCATCAAGGATATATTTTCCGCTGCAGAATTCACAGGACTGTTTACCCAAAACCAGATCCAAGCAAGGCCGTGATACGGTGTCAAAAGCAGGCGTTTTACAGGGTAGGCTTAATTGCGAGTAATATCATAGTGTTATCAAATGTTCTCTTGTAATCAGGCTAATCAAAACAATTCTGCTTCGTCTCGATGGCTAAAATGCTGAAAATTGATCTAACTTCAATCAAGTGATTTGGAAAAGCCGATGCCAGTTTGTATGAGTCCATTTTTTATAGCATGATAAGTTTTGCCATTTTCGATTAGCCATAAATTTTTAAGCCGATCTATCAACACCGTATTCGGCATCGTTCTCTCCTGACAGTTGTATCCACGATGCGCAGCTTGTTTGAGAAAACAAAATCGGGCACTTACTCAATTATTTTTAAGACATACAGTTGTAATGAAAAAAGCCGAAACTACTGCGCAATCAAAAAAGCCAGAAACACAACACACCCCGATGATGCAGCAATATCTGGGAATAAAAGCTCAACATCCAGACACCTTGGTGTTTTACCGGATGGGCGATTTTTATGAGTTGTTTTTTGACGATGCCCGAAAAGCCGCCCAGTTACTCGATATTACTCTGACAGCCCGAGGCCACTCGGCTGGACAGCCTATTCCGATGGCGGGGATTCCCTATCATGCGGCGGAAAACTATATCGCCCGGCTGATCAGACAGGGCGAGTCGATTGCGATTTGTGAACAGACCGGTGATCCGGCCAAAACTAAAGGACCGGTCGAGCGCCAAGTGGTGCGAGTGGTTACGCCGGGTACCGTGACCGACGAAGCCTTGCTCGACGATCGCAAAGATAATCTGCTGGTGGCAGTGGCATATGAAGGCGGGAGCTATGGTCTGGCCAGTCTGGATATTGGCAGCGGCAAATTTATTTTGCAGCAGCTGGATAGTGATAATCAGTTGCTGAGCGAAATAGAACGACTGGACCCGGCCGAGTTGCTATTCAGCGAGACCTGGGAGTTACCAGTGGCAGTCAAAGAGCGTCGTGGTCTGACCCGACGGCCAGCTTGGCATTTTGACTATGAAAGTTGCCGGCAGCTGATTCTGAAGCAATTTCATTGTCACGATTTAAAAGGCTTTGGCTGCGAGACTCTAACAGTTGCCATCTCCGCTGCCGGTTGTTTATTGCAATATTTGCGCGACACCCAACAAACCGCGCTGCCGCATATTCAGGGTATCAGCATTGAACAGGCGCAGGATTGCATTGCACTCGATGCCGCCAGTCGGCGTAATCTGGAACTGGATACTCACGCTAGCGGACAACTGCAATACACCTTGTCAGGTGTGTTAGATAAAACCGTGACGGCAATGGGCAGTCGCTGTCTGCGACGCTGGATTCACAGGCCTTTGCGCAATCAGGCCGTGATTAATCATCGCTATAACAGTATTGCCAGCTTGCTGGACAATCTGCGCTATCAGGATTTGCAGCACAATCTGCGCCAGGTGGGTGATATCGAACGTATCGGCGCACGGATTGCGCTGAAATCGGCGCGTCCCCGCGATTTGCTGATGCTACGGCAGACGCTGGCGGTATTGCCGGTCTTACAGTCTGATTTGCAAGCAGTAACCGACTGCCCTCACCTCGCGGATCTAGGACAAGCGCTACAACCGCAACCGGAGTTGCTGGCATTATTGCAAATGGCGCTGGTCGATAATCCGCCGGTTTTGATCCGCGATGGTGGGGTGATTGCCAGAGGTTATGATGCCGAACTGGATATGCTGCGCGATCTCAGTCAGAACGCCGACCAGTTTCTGATTGATATGGAACTGCGCGAGCGGCAGTCAACCGGTATCCAGACCCTCAAAGTCAATTACAACCGGGTGCATGGCTATTACATTGAAATTTCCAATCTGCATGCGGATAAAGTGCCGCTGCATTATGCGCGCAAACAAACACTGAAAGGTGCCGAGCGTTATATCACCGAAGAACTGAAAAACTTTGAAGATAAAGTTTTGAGTGCGCGTGAAAAATCACTGAGTTATGAAAAAGCGCTGTATGACGACTTATTGAATCGCTTGCTGGAATCTTTGCCTTTATTGCAACGCTGCGCCGAAGCACTAGCCGAATTGGATGTGCTGGTTAATTTTGCCGAGCGTAGCGCCAGTCTGGACTTATCGCAGCCGATTCTGACTGACACGCCGGGTATTGAAATTACTGCCGGTCGGCATTTAGTGGTGGAGCAGTTATCGAGAACGCCTTTTGTGGCCAATGATCTGTGTTTTGCCGGCGATCGCCGGATGCTGATTATCACCGGTCCCAATATGGGCGGTAAATCGACTTATATGCGGCAGGCGGCTTTGATTGTACTGATGGCGCATATTGGTTGTTATGTACCGGCTCAGCGCCTGGTTTGCGGGCCGGTTGACAAAATTTTTACCCGTATCGGCGCTTCCGATGATCTGGCTAGCGGCCGTTCGACTTTTATGGTGGAAATGTCGGAAACCGCCAACATTTTGCACAACGCCACCAGTAATAGTCTGATTCTGATGGATGAAATCGGTCGTGGCACCAGTACCTTTGACGGTTTGTCGTTGGCCTGGGCTTGTGCTGATTATCTGGCCCGTAAAACCGGGGCTTTCACTTTGTTTGCTACCCATTATTTTGAACTGACGTCGCTGGCCGAGGAGCATGGCAGTATTCACAACATTCATCTCGATGCCATGGAACATGCTGACAAAATTGTGTTTTTACATGCCGTGAAACCGGGACCGGCCAGCCAGAGTTACGGGCTGCAGGTGGCGGCGTTGGCAGGTGTGCCGCACATGGTGATCAGCAATGCCCGCAAGAAACTGCAACAGTTGGAAAACATGGCGGTTCAGGAAACCAAAACTCATCAGGAAATCAATCAGCTGGATCTGTTTGCCAATAGCGAGCCGCATCCGGCCATGACCTTTTTGGAAGCGGTGAATCCTGATGAATTAAGTCCTAAAGCGGCCTTAGAAACCCTATATCAGTTAAAACAGATTCTGGCGGCGTCATAGCCTTGCACCGGAACCAAACTTGTTTAGCGGCCCTAGCGGCCTTTATAATGCGGCCATTATTAACTTTCAGCTAGATTTTGTTAGTTTCCCTTAGCTGACAAAGTTCAAGCTCATTCAATTAATGACACTCACAATGACCAACTACAGACCCTGCGATTTAGTCATTTATGGCGCTCTGGGTGACTTATCAAAACGTAAGTTACTGATTTCTCTCTACCGATTGGAAAAACACAATTTACTCGAAGCCGATACCCGAATTATCGGTGTGGACAGGCTGGATGAAAGCAGTGAAAGCTTTACCGCGATTGCTCAGCAAAGTCTGCAATTGTTTCTGAATAACACGGTTGATGAAGTAATCTGGCAGCGTTTTTCCAAACGGCTGTCTTATCTGAAAATCGACCTGACCGATGTGGCTCAATACCAGCAATTAAATGCGATAGTCGATAGCACCAATCGGGTGATGGTTAACTATTTCGCGGTATCGCCGTTATTGTTTAAGAGTATTTGTCAGGGGCTGCACAGCTCTGGGGTGTTGACGCCCGACGCACGGATGGTGATGGAAAAGCCGATTGGCCATGATTTAAAGTCATCCAAAGAAATTAATGATGTGGTAGCCGATGTATTTCATGAAGAACAGGTCTATCGAATCGATCATTATTTAGGCAAAGAAACCGTTTTGAATTTGCTGGCGTTGCGCTTTGCCAATTCGATTTTTACCACCAACTGGGATCACAATACCATTGATCATATTCAGATTACCGTTGGTGAGGACATTGGTATCGAAGGACGTTGGGATTATTTTGATAAAACCGGCCAGCTGCGCGATATGTTGCAGAATCATTTATTACAGATTCTGACTTTTGTGGCGATGGAACCGCCTGCCGATCTGTCGGCCGAAAGCATCCATAATGAGAAAATCAAGGTGCTGAAGGCACTGAGACCGATTACACCGCATAACGTCGACGAAAAAACGGTGCGTGGTCAGTACACCGATGGTTTTATTAAAGGTACCGCCGTACCCGGTTATCTGGTGGAAGAAGGCGCCAACACTCAAAGCACGACGGAAACCTTCGTGGCAGTGCGTGTCGATATCGATAACTGGCGCTGGGCGGGTGTACCGTTTTATATGCGGACCGGTAAGCGGACCCCTAATAAACGCACTGAAATCGTGGTCAACTTCAAACAGCTGCCGCACAACATTTTCAAGGATAGTTTCAGAGACTTGCCGGCTAACAAACTGGTGATCCATTTGCAACCGAATGAAGGCGTCGATGTGATGATGCTGAATAAAGTGCCCGGTATCGATGGCAATATCAAATTGCAACAAACCAAGCTGGATTTGAGTTTTTCCGAAACCTTCAAGAAAAACCGCATTTTTGGCGGTTATGAAAAACTGATTTTGGAAGCGCTGCGCGGCAATCCCACCTTATTCCTGTCGCGCGAAGAAATTGAACAGGCATGGACCTGGGTCGATTCGATTCAGTCTGCCTGGGCCAATAATCATTCACTTCCCAAGCCTTATCCGGCCGGCAGCTGGGGGCCTGTGGCGTCCGTGGCGCTGCTGGCAAGGGATGGGCGGGCCTGGGAAGAGTAATCGGCTATGCCTTCCATTCAAAGATCCCCGCAAGGATTAAAGCTATTATTCTGGATTGATAATTGAGAAACACTGCTATGGTTAGAGAATTTCACTTCGAGCAACGCAATCATTTATTCACAACCTTGGCTGCTGAATGTCAGGACATGTTGTCTGAGTCATTAAGCAAGCACGGTAGTGCAACTTTGTTTGTCTCTGGCGGTACAACCCCGGCGCCGCTGTATGAGGCACTTTCGAAAATGGATCTGGCATGGAAAAAGGTAAAAGTTGCCTTGGTTGACGAACGTTGGGTCGATCAACAACACAGCGCCAGTAATGAAGCCCTGATCCGCAAAAGCCTGCTGGTCAACAATGCCAAAGTGGCTACTTTTGTCGGTATGAAGACTGCCGCCAATACTGCCGCCAAGGGGCTGGCCGAAACCGAAGCCAATTATCAGGCGCTGCCCAAGCCGTTTACTTTTGCGATCGTCGGGATGGGCAATGATGGTCATACTGCATCTTTATTTCCGTATGCCGATGGTCTGGCAGCGGCACTGAAATCGGAAACTC
>CAIUWU010000222.1 GCA_903902945.1 uncultured Pseudomonadota bacterium | reverse complement strand
TGGCTTTGCAGGATAAACACGGCATTGCCGCAGCGCTCGACATCAAATTGCCGTCTACTTTTATCTGGTCGGTTTACCGGCAGGTACTGGGAACCAAAATCCCCAAACATCAAATCCTGGCCAAGGCGCCGCTGACTTGGCGCCTGTATCGCTTATTGCCCGATCTGATCAAGCAGGTCGAATTTACCGATCTGGCGCGGTTTCTGGCTGACGATCAGGGCTGTCGCAAACGCTATCAGCTGGCCGAGAAGCTGGCCGACCTGTTCGATCAGTATCAGGTTTACCGGGCTGACTGGCTGGCCGACTGGGCCAGCGGCGATGATCTGCTGACCGATGCGCTGGGCCAGAAACAGCCATTAGCGGCGGCGCAACACTGGCAGGCCTGTTTATGGCGGGCGCTGGTGGCCGACCTGGGAGCCGAGGATTTATCGGTTGCCAGCCGGGCTTCGGTACATGCCGAATTTCTCAAACACATCGATACCGCCGCCGTCAGTCTGCCGCGCCGGGTGATGGTCTTTGGGATTTCGTCGCTGCCGCAGCAGTTTATTGAGGTGCTGGCCAAGCTAGCCCGCTGTTCGCAGGTAATTCTGTTTGTGCATAATCCCTGTCAGTATTACTGGGCCGACATTATCGAAGACCGTTTGCTGCTAAAAGCCGAGCGGCGCCGGCACGGTTACCGTCCGGAAATGCTGCAACTCGATCCCGAACAACTGCATCAGCATGCCAACCCTTTGCTGGCGGCCTGGGGTAAACAGGGGCGTGATTACATTCGGTTGCTAGATCAGTTTGACGAGCAATCGGCCTATCGGCACTGGCACTGGCCGGCCAATAAAGTCGATTTGTTTCAGGATTATGGTGCAGACGGCCAGCGCACCCTGCTTCAGCAATTGCAGCAGGGCATATTGAATTTAGAGCCTCTGCCGCAGCCGCCGCTAGTGCTGGATGCGCAGGATGGTTCACTGCAGTTTCATATTGCCCACAGCCGGCAGCGCGAAGTGGAAATCCTCCATGATCAGCTGCTGGCATTGTTCAATGCCGAGCATCACGATCAGCCGTTGCAGCCGCGTGATGTGATCGTGATGGTGCCGGATATCAATAGTTATGCGCCGCATATCCGCGCCGTGTTTGGGCAAATCGGTCGCGACGACCGCCGTTTTATTCCGTTCAGTCTCGCCGATCAGCAGCAGCGTGGCCACAATCCGCTGCTGAATGCGCTGGAAACGCTGCTGAAATTGCCCGAATCACGCTTTGCGGTCAGTGAATGTCTGAGCCTGCTGGAAGTACCGGCTCTGCGCAAACGGTTCGCAATCGATGAAGCAGCCTTGCCGCGCATCAAACACTGGATCGCCGCTTCCGGGGTGCGCTGGGGGCTTAATCCTGAGCAGCGCCGGCATCGGGTATCGATGCCAGAAGATTTGCAGGCTAATACCTGGCAGTTTGGCTTGCAACGGATGTTGCTGGGTTATGCTGTCGGAGACGGTGCCGCTTTTCAGACTATCGCGCCTTTTGCCGAAATTGCCGGTCTCGATGCCCAGTACCTCGGCAGTCTCGCCGCCTTGCTGGCGCAATTGCAGCATTACGCCGCGCAACTGGCCGGTGAATATCATCTTGAACAATGGCAGACATTATTACGGGAACTGCTGGCCGAGTTTTTCGAGGCCGGTGAGGAAAGCGAACGCAAGTCCCTGGAGCGGCTGGAACAGGGGCTGCAACAGTGGCAGCAGCACGGACAGCTGGCCGGACTGGATAACAGCCAGTTGCTGCCGGTAACAGTGGTGCGCGAAGTCTGGTTGACCGCAGTTGATGAACCGCATCTGCAACAACGCTTTCTGAGCGGACGGGTCAATTTTTGTACTTTGATGCCGATGCGGGCGATTCCGTTTCGGGTCGTTTGTCTGCTGGGCATGAACGATGGCGATTATCCGCGCAGTCAGCAACCGGCCGGTTTTGACCTGATGGCGCAGGCCGGACAATATCGGCCCGGTGATCGGTCGCGGCGTCAGGATGACCAGTATCTATTTCTGGAAGCTTTGTTATCGGCGCGTCAGCAACTTTATATCAGCTGGGTAGGGCGCAGTATCCGCGACAACGGCAGTCTGCCGCCGTCAGTGCTGGTCAGCCAGCTGCGTGATGCCATCAGCCAGGGCTGGCAGATCAAAACTCCGCCAGCCGAAGGCATCATGGCTGCGCTGACCGTCGAACATCCACTGCAGGCTTTTAGTGAGCAATACATCAGAGCCGATCGCGATCCGCGCCTGTTTACCTATGCCAGAGAATGGTTTGTCGCCGCACCGCAAGTCTCGGTCAGTGATCGGCCTGTCAGCATTGTTGAGCCGGCCCAGCAACTCAGTCTGGAGGGATTGGCGGCATTCCTGAAAGCGCCGGTGAAGACTTATTGTCAACAAATACTGAAGTTCAGTTTTCAGAGCGATCAGCTTGTCGACCTCGATCACGAGCCGTTTGAACTCGATGGCTTGCAGCGTTTCCTGCTGAAACAGCAGCTGCTGGAAAGCCTGAAAAATACCCGGCCCGAGGATTTTGAGCTATTTTTTGCTAATCATTATGAGCAGTTACAGGCGCAAGGGCAGCTGGCAATGGCTGACTTTGGTCGCTTGCAGTTTCAGCAAATTAGCAACGAACTGGCTGCCAGCTGGCAACATTATCAGGCTTTGCTGGCGTCGTGGCCCGAAGCCGAGGCAGCACAGTTGCTGCATTTAACGCTAGAAAGTTGTCAACTAAGCGGTGCTTTGCTGGATTTGTACCGCAATCCGCAAGGCGATCTGGCGCAACTGATCGTCAGCGCCGAATCCTTGCTGGATAAAAAAACTTCCGTCCCTAAACATCAGCCATTGCTGTTGCCGTGGTTACAACATTTACTGGCGGCCGCCAGTGGTATCCGCATGCAGACCCTGATTGCCGGCCATGACAGTTGTCTCAGATTAGCCGCAGTCGAACCAGCGGCCGCCCAGGCGCAACTGCGGCAGCTGCTCGACGGCTGGCGGCAGGGATTGCAGCAACCGTTGCCGGTGGCAATCCGCACGGCACTGGTCTGGCTGGCCCATGATCCGGCGCAGCGTGACAGTAAGGCCCGGCAGCGCTATCAGGGCTCGGCCCTTCTGGCCGGTGAAGCCGATCATGATGCTTATCTGCGGCGTTTTTATCCGTTGTTCGATGATTTGCAACTCGACGCCGAACAGGGGTTTGGCTACTGGGCGGCGCAGTTGTATGGTGGACTTTCCGAGCAGTTGCAAGCTGTAGAGCGGGTGATCTAGATGTCATTACAACCCTTGAACCTGCCATTGCAGGGTTCCTGTTTAATCGAAGCCAGTGCCGGTACCGGTAAAACCTATACCATCGCTGCTTTGTATCTGCGGCTGATTTTGGGGCTGACTGAAAACGATCAGTTGCCGCCCGGTGGCTTGCTGCCTGCGGAAATTCTGGTGGTGACCTTTACCGAAGCCGCTACCAAAGAATTGCGCGAGCGGATTCGTGGCCGGCTGACTGATGCGGCCCGCTATTTTCGTCAGCAACAGGAGAGCCAGGACCGGTTTCTGCAGGATTTACGGGCCGGGATTGACAGTGAAAACTGGCCGAACTTTGCCCGGCGTCTGGAACTGGCAGCCAACTGGATGGATGAGGCGGCGGTGTTTACCATTCATGGCTGGTGTAACCGCATGTTGCAGCAACATGCCTTTGACAGCGGCTGTTTGTTTCGGCAGCAACTCAATGGTCACAATCAGGTGCTGCTGGATCAGGTGATCCGCGATTACTGGCGCAGCTTTTATTACCCGCTGAGCCTGACAGCCGGTACGCTGGGCGAGGTTTATCAGTATTTTCAGACCCCGGATCATTTACAGGCTGCGCTGCAAGGATTGTTAGGTGAAATGGAAGTGCCGTTCAGCGCTGATGTCCCCGACAGTATCGCCGCGTTGTGCCGTCAGCATCAGCAGCAATTGCAGCAACAGTTACAGCTTCTAAAACAACCCTGGCTGGAATGGGCGGATCAGATCAAGGCATTGCTGGATCAGGCGGTGGCTGACAAGCTGTTACCGGCCAGCAATTACCGCGCCGATCTGCGGGCCGGCTGGATGCAAAAACTGAAAACGTGGGCAGCTGATCCGCAGCAGTTGACGGTGGATATTGGCAAAGGCTTTGACAATCTCAGCCCCCAAGGCTTGGCGGCCAAAGTCAAAGACGGCGGCCAGCCACCGCAACATCCCGGCTTTGCAGCAATCGCTGCTTTACCGGAACAACTGGCCGCCTTGCCAGCCCTGAAACCGTTGCTGATCCGTCATGCGCTGCTCTGGATCCGGCAGCGTTATAGTCAGGAAAAGCTGCGTCTGGCCGAGCTGGGATTTAATGATTTGTTATTACAGCTCGATCAGGCCCTGGCCGGTCCGCAGGGCGAAAAACTGGCGCAACTGATTCGCCAGCAGTTTCCAGTGGCTTTGATCGATGAGTTTCAGGATACCGATCCGGTGCAGTACCGGATTTTTGCGCGGATTTATCCGCCGGAGCGCGAGCAGGGCAGCGCCTGCCTGATGATAGGTGATCCCAAGCAGGCGATTTATTCATTCCGGGGTGCTGATATCTACACCTATCTCAAGGCGCATCGGGCTACTGAGGGGCGTCATTACAGCCTCGACACCAATTTTCGTTCCAGTCAGGCGCTGGTCGATGCGGTCAATTGCCTGTTCAGCCGGGCTGATCAGCAACCGCAGGGCGCGTTTCTGTTCAAACAGGGTGATGACAATCCGTTACCGTTTGTCGCCGTCAAAGCCGGCAGCGAAAAACCGCAATGGCTGAATCACGGCCAGCCAGCCAGTGCCATGACTTTGTGGCACTGGTCAGCAGCGCAGCCGGTGTCGCTGAACGACTATCGCCAGCATTATGCCGAGGTTGCCGCCAGTGCAATCGTGGCTTTGCTGAATGATGCGGAAACCTCTCGCACCGGTTTCTGGGAGCAGGCAGCGCAACGCTTTGTCGCCCTGCAGCCCGGTGATCTGGCGATTCTGGTGCGCGATCACCGCGAAGCGCGGCTGATGGCGGCGGCTTTGGCGCGCCGCCAGTTGCGTAGCGTCTTTTTGTCGGAGCGCGACTCGATTTACGCCAGTCAGGAAGCGGCTGATGTTTTACTGTGGTTGTCGGCCCTGGCCGAACCGCGAGATGAAGCGCGGGTCCGTGCGGCCTTGAGTACAGCAACGTTAGGCTGGCGTTATCAGCAGTTGCGGGTACTGGTGGAAGATGGGGCTTTGTGGGAACAGCAGCTGGAACGTTTCTGGCTGTACCATCAGCGGTGGTTGCAGGATGGCATTCTGCCGGCCTTGCGGCAGCTGATTAATGATTATGGCTTGCATGTCGCTAATGCTTCGGGCAATGCCAGTGAACGCAGTCTGACTAATTTGCTGCATCTGGCCGAATTGTTGCAGCAGGCTAGTGTCGGTCTGGATGGTGAACAGGCGTTGATCCGGTTTCTGGCCGAAGCGATTGCCGATCAGCAGGCGCAAAACAGCGATGACAATATTCTGCGTCTGGAAAGCGATGCCAATCTGATCAAGATTGTCACCATCCATAAATCCAAGGGTCTCGAATATCCGTTGGTATTGCTGCCGTTTTGCTGCGACTTTCGCGAAGTCAGTCAAAACGATGATTTTTTTCGTTATCACGATCAGCAGCAGCGTTTATGTCTGGATCTGGATAAACAGCCCGGCAATCTGGCCCGCAGCGACTGGGAACGCTTGCAGGAAGATATCCGCCTGCTGTATGTGGCATTGACCCGCGCCAAATTTGCCTGTTGGCTGGGGCTGGCGCCGGTGAAATCGGGTGCAGGCAAACAATCTCAGCTGCAAAAAAGCGCGCTGGGCTATCTGCTTGGCTGGCAGGCCGAAACCGCTGCCAGCGATTTGCCGGTGTTATTAAGGCAGCTGGCGCTAGCGGAGCCGGCTATCGAGGTACAGGAAGCGCCGCTGCCGGATCTGCAACCCTATCAACCGGCAAACGTGGCGCCGCAAACCGAAGCGCCGCGCCAGGCACAGATTAGGATTGCCGACGACTGGTGGATTGCCAGTTACAGTAGTTTGCCGGTCAGCGACAAAGCCACACCGCCTGCTGATGAACCGGAGACCGCGCAGGACAGTAATTTGGCCGATGAAGCCGATCAGGAGCTGGTAGCGTCGTGGCAGGCCGATAATCTGTACCGTTTGCCCAAAGGTGCCGGTCCCGGTGTGCTGGTGCATAGTCTGCTGGAGCAATGTGGCCGGGTCGGTTTTCAGCAATTTGTGCGGGAAACCGGTTTGCCGGTGAATTTGATTCAACAAGTTTTTAGTGCGCCGTTCTGGCAGGATAAACAGCCGGTGATTGCCGAGGCTCTGCAGCAATGGCTGACGCTGCCGTTATTGCCCGGCCGGCCCCGAACCCTGGCAACCTTGGCGCCGGGCGCTTATCAGGTGGAAATGGAGTTTTTGTTGACGGTTAAGCATTTGGATCTGCAACAACTGGATCAACTGTTACAGCAGCATCTGTTTAGCGGTCAGCCACGACCGGCCTTGTTGCCAGCGCAGGTCAATGGTTTATTAAAAGGCTTTATCGATCTGGTGTTCAGCGATCAGCAGCAGTATTTTCTGGCCGATTACAAATTCAACAGTCTGGGGCTCGATGACCAGGCCTATCAGCCACAGGCGCTGCAGACGGTAATGCTGGCCAAGCGCTATGACTTGCAGTTGGCTTTGTATGCCCTGGCGCTGCACCGTTTGTTGCAGCAGCGACTGGGTGAGCAGTATGACTATGATCGCGACTTCGGCGGTTGTCTGTATTGGTTTTTGCGCGGCGTCAACAGTGCCGGGCAGGGCCGGCTGCTGATCAGGCCGCCGCGGCTTCTGATCGAAACTCTGGATGTCTGGTTTAGCGGAGGTCAGCCATGATGCCGACTCATGATAGGGCTTTACTGAGCCGATTGCCGTGGCTGGCGGATGGCTGGCCGGGGCAGTTGGAGCGCGCTTTTGTCCGGTTTTTACTGAGTCTGGATGATCAGGCCGATGCCGGGGTGTTGCTGGCGGCGGCGTTGGTCAGCAAACAGCTGACTCAGGGCGAGGTGTATCTGGATTTACAACGCTTGTGCCGGCAACCGGAGCTGCTGCTGGCAGATGACGCAAGTCAGTCCAGCGAGATCACGCTGGACTGGCTCAGACTGCGGTCGCTGAGCGACTGGCAACAGGTACTCAGCGAAAGTGCCTTGGTAGGGCTGGGTGAGGGCGCCGAGCCCTTGGTGTTTGAGCAAATTCATACCCGCCTGTATCTGCGCCGCTACTGGCAATGTCAGCAGATTGTCAGCCAGACTATAGCCAAACGGCTGCAACAGCACGAGTCAGGCTTGTCGGCCGCTGTGCAACAGCAGATCGACGCGCTGTTTCCGCCGCAATCAACACCGGACTGGCAAAAAGTCGCCTGCGTGCTGGCGCTGAGAAGCCGCTTCAGCATTATTACCGGTGGCCCCGGAACCGGCAAAACCACGACGCTGACCAAACTGTTGGCGGTCTTGATTCAGCGCCATCAGGCCGGGCAAGCCGGGCCGGCGGAGCCGTTACAGATTCTGCTGGCCGCACCGACCGGCAAGGCGGCGGCGCGGGTCAGTGAATCGATCACCGCTGCGCTGTCCAGGCTGAAACTGCCTGAAATGGTTGTTGGGCAAATGCCCAAACAGGCGATGACCTTACACCGGCTGCTGGGCAGTCAGGGTAACGGGCGGCGTTATTATCATCATCGTCATCGGCCCTTGCTGGCCGATGTGGTGATTGTCGATGAAGCGTCGATGATCGACTTGGAAATGATGGCGGCGCTGCTCGATGCGCTGGATGAGGCAACGCTGCTGATTCTGCTGGGCGATAAAGATCAGTTGGCATCGGTGGAAGCCGGGGCGGTGCTGGGCGATTTATGTCAGGGCGCCGAACAACTGGCCTATGACGCCGCTACCTGCGACTGGATCGCGCGTTATGCCGGTCTATCTTTGCTGCCGCGCCAGAGCGAGGTGATCAATCCTTGCCAGCAGCAGACCGTCATGTTGCAGGTCAGCCATCGTTTCGGCAATGACAGTGGGATCGGTCAACTGGCGGCAGCAGTCAATGCCGCTGACGCGGTGCGGGCCAGAGCGATTCTGGATGATCCTCGATACAGTGATTTGAGGCCGCCGGCATCAGCGCCGGCTGATCTGCCTGAGCGGCGCTTGCAGCAATTAGTTACCGCTGATCGCGGCTTTGATTCGAGCGGGCAGCCGCACCGCTGTCAGGGATATGGTTTGTTCAGGGCGGTGATCGATGCGCGGCCACGCAGCAACCAGGCAGATCTGATCGATCAGTGGGCGGCGGAGGTTCTGACAGCGTTTGACCGTTTCCGGGTGCTGAGTGCCTTGCGCCAGGGGGGCTGGGGTGTGGAAGGTTTGAATCAGGCCATCGAGCGCTGGTTATTGGCGGATACCCGGCCTGCAGTCTGGTACAGCGGCCGGCCAGTGATGGTCAGTCGTAATGATTACGCGCTGGGGCTGATGAACGGCGATATCGGCATTGCCCTGAAAGATCATCAGAACCGTCTGCGGGTGGCGTTTGCCGGTGCGCAGGGGGCTATCCGCTGGGTGTCGCCGCTGCGACTGGCCGATGTCGAAACTGCTTACGCGATGACGGTGCATAAATCGCAGGGTTCGGAGTTTGATCATGTGCTGCTGGTATTGCCGGAAACCGGCAACCGGGTGCTGAGCCGCGAGTTGATTTATACCGGAATTACCCGCGCCAAAACCCAGTTTACCCTGCTGGAAACCGCCGCCGGCGTGTTTGCAGCGGCTCTGGGACGTAATTGTCGCGGTGCTTAGGACGGTCGTTGTGGCGGGCAGGCGCAAACCGTGACATTTGTCTGTCTGCTTGTCGGTATTTTGTGATGTTTACGACAAAGCTTGAAAGACCTGGCCTGATAAATTACATGAAATCAAATAGTTATTGACTATTCGCTAGTTGGTACGCTCTGTGCATAACACCTTGTGACTAATAAACAAGGTGAGTTTCATGGAATTGCCAGTCTTAAACGAAAAACCTGCCGCTAAAGGAGGCTGCTCAGCCAGCTCCTGCGGATCGACCGATGACCAGCTGGGTCATTTATCTGATGAGATTCGGGAAAAGGTGCAAAACCATCCCTGTTATTCAGAAGACGCTCATCATTATTTTGCCCGGATGCATGTAGCCGTTGCACCGGCCTGCAATATTCAATGCCATTACTGTAACCGCAAATACGATTGCGCCAACGAATCGCGTCCCGGTGTGGTTTCGGAGTTGTTGACCCCCGATCAGGCAGTCAAAAAAACCATGGCTGTCGCCGCGAACATTCCACAGATGACGGTGCTGGGTATCGCCGGTCCCGGTGATCCGCTGGCTAATCCCGAACGCACTTTCGAGACT
This sequence comes from uncultured Pseudomonadota bacterium, assembly GCA_903902945.1. Lineage (GTDB taxonomy): Bacteria > Pseudomonadota > Gammaproteobacteria > Methylococcales > Methylomonadaceae > Methylomonas. The sequence goes on along the minus strand of CAIUWU010000222.1, from coordinate 189 downwards.
TTCCGACGTCTCAGTGCCGAAGCACCGGATATCAAATTATGTGTCTCGACCAACGGCCTGGCGCTGCCCGACGCCGTCGAAGAACTGGCCAAGCACAATATCGATCATGTCACGATTACCATCAACTGCGTCGATCCCGAGATCGGTGCCAAAATCTATCCCTGGATTTTCTGGGAAAACCGTCGCATC
>CAIUWU010000221.1 GCA_903902945.1 uncultured Pseudomonadota bacterium | reverse complement strand
CGGTACAACTCATCGACAAAGTCAGCGATTTCAGGCGTGGAACCTGAAGTGATTTTCTTGATTGTGGTGACCCGATGTTGCTTGTCACCGGGGTTGATCCGTTCGGGGCTGTAACCGCAAAAGAAATCTTGGTTGAATGTCAAGCCGGACTGGGCCTCCAGAATAGGTACGCAAACTTCCTCGGTGGCACCAGGGTAAACGGTGGATTCATAAACGACAATATCGCCAGGCGAAAGGATTTTACCCGCCGCCTGGCTGGCCTTGACCAGTGGTGTCAGGTCGGGACGGTTGTAAGCATCTATAGGGGTGGGGACGGTGACAATGTACACATTGCAATCCGAAAGCTCGGAAGGTTCGGTGCTATAAGTTAGCTTCCCTGCTTGGCGAAGCTCCTCTGCGGAACATTCTAGCGAACGGTCGAACCCTGAGTGCAATTCTTCGATACGTCGGATGTTGATGTCAAGGCCAATTGTGGGCAGGTGTTTGCCAAACTCAACGGCAAGCGGCAACCCTACGTAGCCTAAGCCAAAAATGCCAATCTTGGTTTCCCGAATTGATCGCATGATTTCTCCGTTAATTATTGTTGGGGTTAGTGCGGACGGTCTTGGGTAAAACAGCTATCACAGTATTTTAACACCCGATGTCGGTTTAATGGGATCCTTGGGTCATAAAACATCCTAATCAGGATGTGTCAATTTTGCTAATTTGTCACGCAATGCCTAAGATATTGTAAAAAAATGTTTTCAGCGACAGGAATGGCGGGTAGGGCTGAGATAAAATAAGGCTTTGTGTGTGTTGTAAGTTGAAAGAAAGCAAACGGAGTGCGGCGACTTGTTGCTGCTTATCAAAGTGCGGCCATCTATAAGCAGTCAAAGATTAATTCAAAAAAACCAACGTTTCTCATGTATACGATATCGAAACAATTTCAGTTCAGTGCCAGCCATGTCCTTGACGGACTCCCGGATGGGCATCCCTGTGGCAGACTGCATGGACACAATTACGTCGCGGAAATCATCCTTGCTTCGGAAACCTTGAATCCAGTCGGGTTTGTCGTCGATTACAATTCCCTCGGTCTGTTTAAAGACATCATCGACAATGAACTGGACCATCGACACCTTAACGATGTCCTACCTTGTCTATCCACAGCCGAACATATTGCACGGTATTTGTACGAGCGTGCCAGGATGATTTGGCCAGAGGTGATCGCGGTACGGATCAGTGAAACACCTAAAACTAGTGCGGAATATCGGCCTTAATATGATTGATAAGCCTTAAATTGTCGCAAAACCTACAAATTCAGTGTCATTTTGTCGGCATGAGTCAGTGCCGAAGGTTTTCTGCCGAGAACAAACCGTCATTCTTTCAATCAATTGGAAAATATTTGCATGATGGCACAGTGGTTGCAGAACCCATTGGAAAGGCCGCAGGCTTTATTCTGGTTTCCATTTGAAAGTGGAACTGTCATTAAGTTAGCTTTGTGGCTGTGACACTTGAGCATGCAAACGATATAGATTTTTGGCGCACCGCCCCATACCCCGGAGAAAGCTATGCCCGAAGTGATGATCAGTAAAAATTCCAACGATAAGCTTGTTTTTTATGTACCGAAAAAGGATTTGGAAGAAACCATT
>CAIUWU010000220.1 GCA_903902945.1 uncultured Pseudomonadota bacterium | reverse complement strand
TCCATTTTCACCGGTGATATAAGGGAACTTCCAGATATTACCCAGCCCCACCGCAGAACCGGTAGCAGCCAAAATAAAAGCAAAACGGGAAGACCATTCACCATGTACAGGTGTTTTTTTGTCGGACATATCGAAGCCTTAATAGTGTTTTTTGAAGCGTCAGGTGTGAGATGTCGGGTAAAATATCAAAATTCCTGTTTTCAGTCAGTTTAAAAAACACCTTACACAATCGGATGGCAGCCAAAAAATCTTCCAAAACCAACAAAGCCGGTGACAACACCATTGCGCTTAATCGCCAGGCTACCCATGAATATTTCATTGAAGAACAATTTGAAGCCGGTCTGGTATTAGAAGGCTGGGAAGTGAAAAGTCTGCGCGATGGCCGCATTCAGTTAAAAGAAAGTTATGTCGAAATCCGCAAGGGGGAAGCCTGGTTATGCGGCGCCCATATTTCGGCTTTACTATCGGCGTCGACCCATGTCAATCCCGATGCGGTACGCCGCAAAAAACTGCTGCTGCATCGCCGAGAGCTGAACAAACTGATTGGCTCTGTCGAGCGCAAAGGCTTCACCTTAATTCCTTTATCAATGTACTGGATCAAGGGCAGGGCCAAGTTGAAAATTGGTCTGGCCAAAGGTAAAAAGCTCCACGACAAACGCGCCACGGCCAAAGATAAAGACTGGCAGAGAGATAAAGCCAGAATCATGAAGCACGGTTAAGGTAACCGTGATCATCTACCCGAAAATGGATCAAAAATTGAGGTTGAAATTAATGCGGTTCAGCTGGTTTGTATTGTTGTTGACATTATTAAATGCGTGTTCGTCGAAACAACCTGAAATTCAAAAATATGAAGGATTGGCTCAAGGCACAACTTATCACATAAGTTACTGGTCTGATCCTGCTGTCAATCCTCAGGATATTAGTGCCGCTATCACAACAACCTTTGCGGCAATCGATCTGAATTTGTCGAATTATCGGCCCGACTCCAATATTGAAAAATTCAATAGCAGTCAATCTACTCAAAGCCAGCCGGTCGATCGCGAAATCGTCACATTGATTCGCACCGGACAGTCGTTCTACGAACTTAGTCAGGGCTGTTTTGATCTGACCATCAAACCGCTGTTCGATTTATGGGGCTTTAATGGCGAAACCCTACACATTCCCAGACCTGAAGATTTAGAGCAACAGATGGTCAATATTGGCATGTCGAAACTGCATGTAATTGATGACAACCATTTAGCCAAAGATTTACCGGGAATACACGTCGATGTTTCGGCGGTGGCGCAGGGCTACACCATAGGCAAGCTGAGTGAGGCCCTGGAGCAACTGGGCATCAGCAACTATCTGATCGAAGTAGGCGGTGAGCTGAAAACCAATGGACATAAACCCGATGGCCAAGCCTGGCGGGTTGCCGTAGAAAAACCGTTACCCGGCGAACGCAAGATTCATAAAGTGATTACTATGCCCAAAGATGCTCCCATGTCGGTGATGACATCCGGTACTTATCGGCACTACTACGAACAAAACGGTCAACGTTACAGCCATATTCTCGATGCCCGAACCGGCAAACCGGTCACCCACGATCTAGTGGCAGTAACCGTGCTGCACGAAAACCCTACGATTGCCGATGCCTGGTCGACTACCTTGCTGTGTCTGGGGCAGGCTGATGGTATGAAGCTGGCCAATGCCGAAAAGCTCAATGCGATTTTTATCCGCCAGCGTGGCAGCGAGTTGATGGAAACCCATACCGAAACCTTGAAAACCACCACACAAGTAGCAATTCAGTAATTCCCTGATTTTTATTAGTCTGTTCTGAGGAGAACCATGTATTTTGATTTAAGTAGCAACTTATCGTATTCCGTTCATGCGGGTGGCGAAGCGATTATTGTCATTATCGATATGTTGACGCGTTTTCTGACCCTGGCAGAACGAGTAGCCAGCTTGCCGGCACATCAGGCCGCTACGGAATTGTTACCGGGCATCTCGGTCATGAGCAATCTGCATCCTTTGTTTGTCCATTTTCCGATCGTGCTATTAAGCCTGTTTTTTTTGATCGACCTCAGTGGCAGTCTGGCGGACAGACTCACCTGGCGCCACGTTGCCGGCTGGTTTTTATACCTGGGTACCGTATTTGCTGCTATCACCCTCATCAGCGGCTTGATTGCCGCCAAGACAGTAGCCCACAGTGAAGCAGTGCATGAAATCATGGAAACCCATGAACATCTGGCAATTCTGATTTTCTTGACTGCTGCAACCTTGAGCATCTGGCGATTGGTCAGCAGCCGCTTGCCGCATGGCGGCAGTAATGCTGCCTTTCTGGGCTTAGCCGGTTTTATGTCATTACTGATTGTTTTCACCGCCGACATGGGCGGACAGATGGTTTATCAGTATGGTGTATCGGTCCTGCCGGTCGCCACCTCAGCGGCACAAATCGAAGCGGCCCATCAGCACGAGCATGAACCCGGTCACGACCATCATGATTAAAGCAGACACAGACATGTGCGCTGGCTATGGTATGCTACGCGACCGTTTTTTATGAGATCTGTTATGCGTACCCGCGTTAAAATCTGCGGCTTTACTGAGGTTGAGACGGCTGTTATGGCGGCAAAACTGGGTGCCGATGCCATCGGACTGGTATTTTATCCCGCCAGTCCGCGGCATGTAACCATCGAGCAGGCTGCCGCGATCGCCAGCGCCATGCCCGCTTTTGTATCCGTGGTAGCCTTATTCGTCGATGCTGATCCCGATTATATTGAACAAGTGCTAGACCAAGTGGCGATTGACTGTATTCAGTTTCATGGCAACGAATCTGCAGAAGCCTGTCGTCGTCACCAAAAACCGTATCTGAAGGCGATACGGATGCAAGCGGATACCGATCTGGCGGCCTTGCAAACAATCTATCACGATGCAGCAGGTTTATTGCTGGATGCTTATCATCCCGGCATTCAGGGTGGCACTGGTAGCAGTTTTGACTGGGATTTGATTCCGCCGGACTGTGATTTGCCAATCATTCTGGCGGGTGGCTTGACGCCTGACAATATTGAACAGGCTATTCAGAAAGTAAAACCGTATGCGGTGGATGTCAGCAGCGGGGTAGAAGCCGGGAAGGGCATTAAGAACGTGGCCAAAATGGCTGCTTTTATAAGAAAAACTAATCAAGCGACAGAGAACTATGACTGATAAATACGATATGCCAGATGAACGAGGTCATTTTGGACCTTATGGTGGTATTTTTGTGGCAGAAACCTTGATGCCTGCCATTACAGAATTAAACGAAGCTTATCAGCGTTACATGGACGATCCAGAGTTTATTGCTGAACTCGACGCGGATTTACAGCATTACGTTGGTCGTCCTTCGCCGCTTTATCATGCCGAGCGTTGGAGTCGTGAATTGGGTGGGGCGCAGATTTATTTGAAGCGTGAAGACCTAAATCATACTGGAGCTCATAAAGTAAACAATACCGTAGGTCAGGCTTTACTAGCTAAACGTATGGGTAAAACCCGGATTATTGCTGAGACCGGTGCTGGTCAGCATGGTGTGGCAACAGCAACTGTTG
>CAIUWU010000219.1 GCA_903902945.1 uncultured Pseudomonadota bacterium | reverse complement strand
CAGCAAGTACGGTTACAAGGTAGTTGAATCGAATTCCTCTATGGGGCGATTCAACCCGTTTTCGGTTAAAGCTGGCATGAAGTTTATTAAGCCTTCTCCTGCGAATGCGCTTGAGGTGGGTATCGACTTCTTCAAGCATAACTTCCTGGCGCATCCGTGCGATCAGGCAGCTATCCTGGCAGAGCTAAAAGCAATGCCTGAAGGTGTTCGAAAAGTGATCGAACAGAAACTCCGCGTTTTCTACCAGAAGAATTCTTCTATGGAGAAATCCGGTGACAAGATGCACTTAGGTATGGAGCGGGTAAATGCGCTTGATATTGCCTACGTGCTGCGTCAAACAATTCAAATTGTTTTTGGTGCGACGATTTATTGGGTCTGGACAAATCCTGACCACGGCACAGCGTTACCTGAAAGATTGCCTATCCTGGCATTCGATCAGCAAGCTGTAGACGCGCCATTAGATATGGGTAAGGTGGCAACGCTATGACGGCAACATTAGGGTCTATAATCAACGGCAAATACGCTACAAAGCACATTATTACCACGAAACAGTGGCAGATTTTGACTGTGGTGTGCGATGCAAATGGAAAAGACGAAAACGGAAATCTGATTCCGGTAGACATGGACGAATTACTTTCCAGGCTTGCATATCGAACCTCCAAGGAGTCAATGCACTTCTCCCTGCGCCCGCTGCTCAAGAAAGGTTACATCACTAAAGACTATGAAAAGCGCCGTGGTGCTAGACGCATGGTTCTTGTTCCCACCCGCCTTGCTATGCAGGTCATGGGCTACGGCGATTCGCCTGCGTATATTGAAGATTTAGATTTAAGTCATTTAGATGTTTAATTCAGTAATGACTAATATTTTTAAATTAAAAAATCTTTATATATAAGGGAACTCAAAAACTTCCCCAATGATTGCCATGAGGTGAGGCTGCGGGAGTAAAGATTGATGAAAACTATGAATAAGTCAGTAATGATTGACATTATGGAAAACGCGGGATATGATTCCTATGCTCACAAGCATGGTGATCTCCTCCGATTGGGTGCGCTCCCCTGCACCCATTTTTTTCCTTGGGAGCATTGATGTCTGAAACTTCCCCAAAAACTTCCCCAAAGTCTTCCGTCAAAAAGGGCATTAGGCGCTTAACCGTGTCTGAGCGCGCCCAGATTTCCGCATTATGGAAATCTGGCGAAATGACCTATGACCAATTGGCAAAGAAGTTCAAGAAAAGCGTCAGTACGATTAAGAACGTGTTGCGGGAATCTGGCGCGGTTAAGAGCGAACTCAAGCATGAGGTAGAAAAGAAGGTAGCTGCGGCTGTAGAACAAACCATTCTCAGTGAGGCAACCATCTACGCAAACCGCATCAAAGAAACCAAAGAAGAACACTACAAAATGGCGACTAATATCGCCAAGCTGATCTATGCAGGCGTAGTGAAAGCAAAGCAGGAGGGTCGCCCACTTGCCACTATTGCTGGCGATATGAAAGCGCTAACGCTTGCTGCGCAGGGGTTAAAGATTTCGCGTGAAGAACGTTATGCTGTTTTGGGTATTGATGCCAAAGACGCTGGCGATGATCGTCCGTTACCAGACTTGGTTGTGCAGGAGCTTTCCGCCGATGACATTAAGGAAATGCATAAGCACAACATGGTGCAGGCAGACGAGTATGGTGACGAAGACTTGTCGCTAGGGGATGAGGCTCTTGTCAATGAAGAAAACGACAGGGTTGAAACCGATGAGTGATACGGTAAGCCTATTTCTTCATGAAAAGCAGATGGAGGTATCTAAAGCAAGATCGCGTTTTAAAGTGGTCGTTGCTGGACGCCGTTGGGGAAAAACCCAACTGGCAAAGACCGAAATCATAAAGTATGCAAAGGTCAAAAAGCGCCTGATCTGGTACGTTGCCCCATCTTATCGAATGGCAAAGCAGATTATGTGGCCTGAACTGCTGAACGCCATCCCAAAGCGCTGGATTCGCAAGGTCAACGAAACAACTCTGTACATTGAACTGGTCAACGGAACACGTATTGAACTAAAGGGTGCAGATAACGCAGACAGCTTGCGGGGTGTCGGTATTCATTTTCTCGTAATGGACGAAGTTCAGGACATCGATCCTGAAGCCTGGACAAAGGTGCTGCGACCAACGCTGGCATCTACGGGCGGGCACGGCTTGTTCAT
>CAIUWU010000218.1 GCA_903902945.1 uncultured Pseudomonadota bacterium | reverse complement strand
GTGTAAAAGACAACAACTAACTCGTTGTTTTTAAAGACAGCCAGATCATGATTAGATTAAAACTTTGTCAAAAAGTGCTGCGCTAAATCAAATAAATTTGCTAAATATCACTTTTTATTACAAACAAATGCATTAAAGACTATTTAATCAAACATTAACGCAAGGTGGTTTTGGTTATTTTCTAACAGGAAGTTTGTTGGTGGCGCTATTCTATTGGCTAAGCTGCTGATCAAACATCCCATAAAATGGGGATATTGGTTAAGGATTTATGGGCTGTAAGTTTGGATAACACGGAAATGGCTGAATTTGGCCGCCAAACAAGCTATTGGAATTGATTTAAAACCACAATTATTTGTGTTTTTTAGTTATAAACAGGGAGCTTTCGCACTATGAAAGCTCCCTGTTGAGTTTAACTGAGTCGTTGTGATTATTGAGTAGCGATATAACCGACGCGGATTAATCACCTGACTCAGACATCAGCCAGATTGCCTTTGCTTTCCAGCCAGTTCTTGCGATCAGCAGAACGTTTTTTGGCCAGCAGTAAATCCATCTGTTCGAAGGTATCATCGTTTTCGTCGATCACCAGCTGTACCAGACGCCGGGTATCGGGATTCATGGTGGTCTCACGCAATTGCGAAGGATTCATTTCACCCAGACCTTTGAAGCGTTGAATATTGATCTTGCCGTTCAGTTTTTCAGCCTCGATCCGCGCCAGCACCCCCTGCCGCTCTGCTTCATCCAGCGCATAAAACACCCGTTTACCGACATCGATCCGGTACAACGGCGGCATTGCTACAAACACATGCCCCGCATTCACCAGCGCTTTGAAATGACGAAAGAACAAGGCGCAAATCAGTGTGGCAATGTGATTACCGTCTGAATCGGCATCGGCCAGAATACAGATTTTGCCGTAACGCAAGTGCTGTAAATCATCGCTGTCCGGTTCAATCCCCAAAGCCACCGCAATGTCATGCACTTCCTGAGAAGCCATTACCTCAGCGGAATCGACTTCCCAAGTATTCAGAATTTTGCCGCGCAACGGCATGATTGCCTGATATTCGCGGTCACGCGCCTGCTTGGCCGAACCACCCGCCGAATCACCTTCCACCAGAAACAATTCGGTCCGGGAAATATCCTGCGCCGAACAGTCGGCCAATTTGCCCGGCAAGGCCGGACCGGCAGTAATTTTCTTGCGAATGATTTTTTTACCGGCTTTAAGACGTTTCTGCGCACTGGTCAGAATAATCTCGGCAATTTTCTCGCCTTCCTGCGGATGCTGGTTCAGCCATAGACTGAAACTGTCTTTGGCAACCCCGGAGACGAAAGCCACACATTCCCGGGAACTGAGACGCTCTTTGGTCTGGCCGGAAAACTGCGGATCCTGTAACTTGACTGACAGCACAAAATGGCAGCCTTCCCAGACATCTTCGGGCGCAATCTTAACCCCGCGCGGCAGTAAATTTCTGAAATCACAAAATTCACGGATGGCCTCGGTCAGACCGGCCCGCAAACCGTTGACATGGGTGCCACCCTGCGCTGTCGGCACCAGATTGACATAACTTTCGGCCACGGTTTCCGGCAGACTATCGACTGTCCAGACGATGCCCCATTCAACGGCTTCATGACTGGCCGCCATTTGTGCCATAAACGGCTGTTGCGGAAAAATCTCGACATCACCAATCCGGTCTAACAGGTATTCCTGCAAACCGTTCTGATAACACCATTCATATTGCTCATCACTCAGCTGGGAATTCAGGACGATTCTCAGACCGGGACACAGAACCGCTTTGGCCCGCAACACATGCTTAAGTTTGGAAACCGAAATGCGGTTGGAATCGAAATATCTGTTATCCGGCCAGAAGTGCACGCTGGTACCGGTATTGGCTTTACCGACCGTTCCGGTTTGCACCAGCTCACTGACCTTATTGCCATCGGCAAATTCCATCTGATAAACACCGCCGCCACGTTTGATTTCAACCAGCAAGCGTTCAGACAAAGCATTCACCACCGATACACCAACACCATGCAGACCGCCGGAAAACTGATAATTCTGATTAGAAAACTTACCGCCGGCGTGCAGTTGGGTCAGAATCACTTCCACCCCGGGAATGCCCTGCTCGGGATGCATATCGACCGGCATGCCGCGACCGTTATCAACCACCTTGACCGACCCATCTTTAAACAAGGTCACTTCGATAAGACTGGCATAACCGGCCAATGCTTCATCAACGCTGTTATCCACCACTTCCTGAACCAGGTGGTTAGGCCGGGTGGTATCGGTGTACATGCCGGGGCGCTTCCGCACCGGATCCAGGCCGCTTAAAACTTCAATCGCGGCGGCGTTATATTCGTTACTCATCTGTGGTGCTATTTGCTGAACAGTTTTATTGATTAATGGGCTTTTTTACGCTCGGCAATCGCCTGACTGAGCTGAAATACCGCCATTGCATATAAAGGGCTGTGATTGTAACGGGTTATCGCATAAAAATTATCCAGCCCTACCCATAATTGCTCGCTATCGCCCATGTCATAACTCAGCAGCTTGGCAGCCTGTTTATCATGCAGGGATTTCGGTAATCTGACCCCCAGCCGCTTGAGCTGTGCCACCGTGGTATCAGGCTTGACACCTTTTACTAATGCCGTTTTATAGCCATTGCCCAAGGCACTGACCTGAAACGCAATCGGCTCGCCTCGTCGCCACAAGTTATGCTGAAAATAATTGGCGACGCTGGCAATCGCGTCGCCAGGATTTTTCCAGATATCCCGATGCTGGTCGCGATCGAAATCCGCCGCATAACTCATGAAACTGCTGGGCATGAATTGCGGAAATCCCATTGCACCGGCATAAGAACCGGTCAGTTGCAACGGATCCAGATGCTCGGACCGGGTCAACAACAAATACTGTTCCAGTTCTTTCAGAAAGAAGTCACTGCGCTTGGGATAGGCAAAACCCAAGGTCGACAAGGCATCAATCACCCGGTACTTGCCGGTATTGGCGCCGTATTTGGTTTCAACACCAATAATGGCAACGATGATCGCCGCCGGCACGCCGTATTGCTGTTCGACTGCTTTCAATGCTGCCTGATTGTTCTGCCAGAACTGCACTCCGCCATCGATACGCGCTTCGGTCATGAAAATATCGCGATACTGAAACCAGGGCTTGGCTTCAGCAGGTTTGGACATGGCATCCAGAATCGGTTGCTGGATTTCAACCGCTTTGAATAATTGCCGCAACTCAGTTTCATTAAAGTGATGCTGGCTGACCATTTTGCCGATAAAAGCATTGAATGTATCGGTATTGGCAATTTCCGCGATTGCCATGGGGGCTGCCAGCAATAAAGCCAGCCATAGAGTAAGCTTCAGTTTCATATTAAACCGGTAATAATTTGCGATGGGTATGAATGGACATCAGAATGCCGAAGCCCGCCATCAGTGTCACCATCGAGGTGCCACCGTAACTGACCAGCGGTAAAGGTACACCAACCACCGGCAGGACTCCAATTACCATGCCGATATTGACGAACACATAAACAAAAAAAGTAAACGACAGACTGCCGGCCAGCAGCCGGTCATAGCTATTCTGGGCCTGTACCGCGATGTAAAGACAGCGCATGATCACCATCAGATACAGCAACAGCAGACTGACGCAACCAAACAAGCCGAATTCTTCGGCAAACACAGCAAAGATGAAGTCGGTGGAACTTTCCGGCAGAAAATCCAGTTCGGCCTGACTACTACCCAGCCAGCCGCGACCATTGACCCCGCCGGAACCGATGGCGATTTTCGACTGGATAATATGGTAGCCGGCGCCCATCGGATCGGCTTCCGGGTTGATAAAAGTCAGAACCCGTTTTTTTTGATAGTCATGCATGAAATGCCAGAGTACCGGTAACAGTGAAATACCCACTACCGCACAGCCAGCCATAAACGACCACGATAAACCGGCAAAAAACAACACCGCGACACCGGAACTGGCGACCAGAATCGCGGTGCCCAGATCCGGTTGCTTGGCAATCAGCAACACTGGTACCAGTAACAGCGCACCGGCAACGCCTACCTGTTTAGCCTCGGGTGGCAGCGGATGTTCCGACAAATACCAGGCCACCATCATCGGCGCACTCAGTTTGGTAAATTCGGAAGGCTGAAACCGAAACAACCCCAGATCCAACCAGCGCTGGGCACCTTTACCAATCTGACCCATCACGGCAACCGCGATCAGCAGCAATACGCAAAACCCAAACAAAATCGGCGAGAATGTCTGCAACTGGCGTGGATTGACATGCGCCAGCACCACCATCAGCACAATCGCGAAACCCATCCGGGTGGCATGACGAATCAGGACATTGATTTCCTGACCGCCGGCGCTATAGAGAACCACGAAACTGAGACCGCCTATCAGCAGCAATCCCAAAAACAAAGGAATATCGACATGCAGTTTTCTGAGCAAATTGCCAATCAGCGACGGCGACTGAAAATGTTCCTGGTACAAATCATTTTTCATGCTGAACCACCTTTTTGGATTTGAGATAGGCTTCGATAATGTCACCGGCAATCGGTGCTGCCACTGTGCCGCCGTGACCACCGTGTTCGGCAATCACAGCCACTGCGATCTGCGGATCTTCTACCGGCGCCAGGGCAATAAACAAGGCGTGGTCGCGCATCTTAAAGTTAATCGCATCTTCGTTATATTTTTCTTCCTGTTTGACGGTGAAGACCTGAGCGGTACCGGTCTTGCCGGCAATATGATAATTAATGCCTCTGGCCAGACTACCGGCAGTACCTCTGGGCCCGTGCACCACATTCGTCATCGCGGCAATGATGTTGTCGACGTGCTGTTTATCGAGTTTGATTTC
>CAIUWU010000217.1 GCA_903902945.1 uncultured Pseudomonadota bacterium | reverse complement strand
GACCTTCGGGTTATGAGCCCGACGAGCTACCAAGCTGCTCCACCCCGCGATTGAGCTGTGCATTATGCACATTTAAATTGTGTATTGCAAGCAATATTTATCTTGTCGATAAGCATCCGGAAAAAACTAACGTTTGCCAAAGGCAATCAATCCCAGCATGGCCAGTAACAACCAGACGCTAACCAGAGGTCCGATCACACCATCATAGCTGCTGACCAGATACAGATAATCGGACTGTTGATTGACGTTGAACAAATCTTTGCAGATTTTGATTTGCCAGACCCAGCCAGCATGACAGCCTATGCAAAGCCCCAGACTGTGCCTGACCCGGCTACGGATCACCGCCAGAAACAGTCCCACCACAAACAACGCCGTCAATGCACTGAGAATGGCCGGATTCAGCCAGTTGGCAAACGCTTCCAGCATCAACTGCCAGCCGGTGAAAAGCGTCAGCTCCGCATAAGGAATCTGACTACTGCTTTTCAGAAAATGCAGCAGGGCATAATACCAGGCACTCAGCACAATCGCCGCCACCAGCGGCATCTGGCGCCGTAAGCCGGATAACAATACCCCGCGAAACAGCAACTCTTCGCCGACCCCAATCAGCAGCGAGAGACACAAAGCCAGAGCCACTTTACCGGCTATTTTAGTGGGCGACCAGTTATGGGTTGTATCCCAGACCTGCACATCCAGACAATACAGCGCCAGCAAAACCGGTGACAAGGTCAGCAGCGCCAGCAACAAGCCCTGCTGCAATTGTCTTAAAAAACGTCTGAGCGGCGCAAAGCCCAGATCACGCCAGCTCAGTTGCCAATAACGCTTCAGCGGCCAGACACTGATAAGCAGCAGCACCAGCGTGACCTTGCTGATCAACTTGGCTATCGGCAGCACATCACCCAACACCAGTAACAGACCATAACTGAACAGACTGGCCAATGCGGCTAAAACCACCAGTAACAACAGTGGTGCCAAAGCATAACCGAGCATGCGCATCAGCGAAAATCTCCCCACAAGCTTTGCGCTGCCGCTAAAGCCGATAACACCGCGGTTTCGGTACGCAGAATTCTTGCCCCCATTCTGACCGGTACAAACCCGGCGGCTCTGGCAAGCTCACGCTCTGGTTCAGTAAAACCTCCTTCCGGGCCCGATAAAAAAGTCACCAGCCCGTCTGGCTGCAGGTCGGCTAGGCTTTGCTCGGCGTAAGGATCGAGAAATAGTTTTAGGCCTTGCTGATGCGCTACCCAGTCACTGATCGCGGCGACCGGCGTCAGTTCGGCTAACAGCGTCCGCCCTGATTGTTCGGCGGCATGCTGCACAATATGTTGCCAATGCTGCTGACGCTGCTGTTTTTTGTCGTCGTTAAACTTGATTACACAACGTTCGGTAATCAGCGGTGTCAAGCGGTTGACACCCAGCTCGACCGCTTTTTGCACCGCCCAGTCCATCCGGTCACCCCGGGAAACCCCCAGTCCCAGATGAATCTGTAATGGCGACTCAACGCTACGCTCAATTTTTTGTTCGATCCGAACCCGGACTGTTTTACGGCTTACTTCGCTGAAACGGCCGCTAAAGTCATTGCCTTGGCCGTTAAACAAAACGATGGCCTGATCCTGTTTCAGCCTGAGCACACTGCGCACATAATGCGCGGCATCGTCATCGAGCTGAACCTGATCACCCACATTCAAGCTTACTGCTACATATAATCGGGAAACCCGCATCACTACTCCTTAATCTTTCACTGCGCAGGCAATGCCTTGCCAGGCAACATCGACCATCATTTTGATTTCCTGCGCATTAATCACATAAGGCGGCATGAAATAAATCACATTACCGAGCGGGCGCAATAACACTCCCTGAGTCAAGGCATGCTGAAACACCTTCAGTCCGCGGCGTTCCTGCCAGGGAAAAGGCTCGCGGCGCTGTTTGTCTTTGACCAGCTCAATCGCCACAATCATGCCGGTCTGACGAACTTCAGCCACATGCGGATGATCGGCAAAAGGCGCCGTCGCTTCACGCATCAGCCGCGCCAGCTGTTGATTATTGTCGATCACCGCATCCTGTTGAAAAATTGCCAGCGTCGCCAGTGCCGCCCGACATGCCAGCGCATTGCCGGTATAACTATGCGAATGCAGAAAGGCGGTTAAGCGCTGGTAATCATCATAAAAAGCTTGATAGATGCTATTTCGGGTCAGCACCGCTGATAACGGCAGATAGCCGCCGCTCAAACCTTTGGACAGACATAGGAAATCCGGCGTAATTGCTGCCTGTTCACACGCGAACAGGGTGCCGGTGCGGCCAAAGCCCACCGCAATTTCATCGGCAATCAGATGCACCTGATATTTATCACAGGCTTCCCGCAGCAAACTTAAATAAACCGGATGATACATACGCATGCTGCCGGCACATTGCACCAATGGCTCGACGATCACGGCGGCCACATTGCCGGCATGTTCTGCCAGCAATTGTTCCATATCGGCAAAACGGCGCGTCGAATAAGCTTCCCAGCTTTCGCCGGATTCGCGATAAAAACAATCCGGACCGGGCGCGGTGATGACTTCCATCAGTAACGGCGCATAGGTGTCTTTGTACAGACCGACATCGCCCACCGCCAGCGCTCCCAGCGTTTCGCCGTGATAACTGTTTTCCAGGGTAATGAATTTGGTTTTTTCAGGCTGACCCAGATTGCGCCAGTAGTGAAAACTCATCTTTAAGGCAATTTCTACTGCCGATGAGCCATTGTCGGCATAAAAGCATTTATCCAGACCGGGAGGCGTGATGGCAACCAGCTGCTCTGCTAGCAGAATGGCTGCTTCATGGCTGAAACCGCCCAGGATTACATGTTCCAGCGTATCGAGTTGCTGCTTGACGGCCTGATTGATCCGGGGATTGGCATGGCCAAACAGATTAACCCACCAGGAGCTGATCGCATCCAGATACCGTTGGCCTTCAAAATCTTCCAGCCAGACACCCTGACCCGATTTAATCGGAATCAGTGGTAAACCCTGCTCGGCATAATCTTTCATCTGGCTGCACGGATGCCATAACACCTTGAGATCGCGATCGCTCCACGCTTGATTATTCATATTTTCGACAAGAATCAGGAAGGCACTGTCCACAAAAAACAGCGGCAAGTTTATCAGGATTATTGCGGTTGCCCGGATAAACAATCCGCAATCCAAACCCGTTACAGGTCAAGGTTTGTTAAGATAGCGCCCCCGCCGGACCAATCCGGCAGCCTGTTAGCAACCATAACGATGACCGACGAATTTTACCCCGAAGATTACGACGACGAAGAAGAGGGCGAAGAGCAGTATTACGCCATCCGTCCCAACAAAACCCGCATCAAGCAAGAAATCGCCGAAATTTTTGCAATGGCAGAAGAGATCTGTCAGATGTCACCGGCCCATATCGCCGAATTCAATTTGCCCGAGAGCATAGAGCAGGCCTTGCTGGATGCCGGCAAAATGCCGGCCAATGCAGCGCGTAAACGCCAGCTGAAATATGTCACCGGCAAATTGCGTGAAATCGATACCGTGGCCGAAGTACAGGAAAAACTGGCGAGGATGAAGAGCAATAGCGCCCATGCCACCCGCGAACACCATCAGGCCGAACGCTGGCGTGACAAACTGCTGGCCGACACCGGCAATCAGCAATTGACTCAGCTGATCAGCGAATACCCGACTGCCGACAGCCAGTATTTGCGTCAGCTGCAACGCAATGCTCAGAAAGAACTCAAGGATAGCAAGCCGCCCAAATCGGCGCGTCTGCTTTACAAATACTTAAAACAATTGATCAGCGGTGACAGCGAATAAAGGTCGCGGCAAACCCAAGCATCCCTTGTTTGCGCCGCAGGATCGTTATTTCGTCAATCAGCAGGGCTGGTGGTTTTATACCGTCGATCAGATTGCCGGGCCCTATAAAACTAAAGCCGACTGCGTGGATGCATGCCGGCTTTATATTCAGCGTCGGGACGGGGTGCTGAGAGACTAGCCGCCCAGTCGCTCGATCATTGATTCCGCCTGTTTGGCAAAGGCTTTCAAATCGCCTTTGCTGACTGTTTCCCGAGGAATCACGATTGCGGCATCAATTGCCACATAGATATAGACATAATCCTTATGACGCTCAACCCGCAACATTTGCGTCCAGGGGGTTTTGTGTTTGCCACCGGGCGAACGCTCCAGTAAAAACTCCGGTTCGATCAGTAAGGTATGCACACCGAACATAGCTTCTTTTTCGGCCTTGCTGTACTGATTGAAAAACTGGCGACGCATATCAATCTTCATCACAAACGGCGAAGCGATACCCCAGCCCAGGGCCAGCAGAGTAATGTAAGCCGTTGTCCACATATCAACGTAATAGACATAATAAAACAGGCCAAAAACCAGCATCACGCCCGGAACCAGCAAACGGTTTTGGCGGATTTTCTTCTGCATTTCCAGATTGCTGGCCAGTCTTTGTTCGTTGAAATGAACCAGGTCCTTTTCACGAAATTCGTATTCAAGTTCTAACATTTACATCACTCTTAAAAGATTTAGTGCATTTTAATTTTGGCATGCGTACTACGGCGGAACAGGTTGGATAAGCTCAGCATGGCAGTACGAAAATAGCCGTGGATCGCTACCTGATGCATTTTGTACAAAGACAGATACACCAGATAAGCAATAAAACCACCGACGCTGACGGTGCCCATCAGGCTGCCCATCAGACTACCGACAGTAGTAAATTTGCCCAAAGACACCAGTGAGCCATAGTCATGATAGACAAACTGGACCGGCGGCTTGTTTTTCAGGCGGTTGATGATGGTTCTGGCAACCGCAGAGGCCTGTTGATGCGCCGCCTGGGCTCTTGGCGGTACATTGCCTTTATGACCTTCCCAGGTACAGGCAGCGCAGTCGCCAATCGCATAAATATGGTCATCGTTGGTTTTCAGGGTCTGGTCGACCACCAGCTGATTAATGGCATTGGTTTCCAGGCCATCCAGTTGCTTCATCCAGTCCGGGGCCTTGATGCCGGCAGCCCAGACTTTAAGATCAGCCTCGAATACTTCGCCATCATGCGTGTGCACTGCGGTTTCGGTGACTTCGGTTACTCTGCGCCCTAACTTAAGCTGAATATCCAGCTTTACCAGTTGCTGTTGGGTGGCCTGTGACAAGCGTGGTGGCAAGGCTGGCAAGAGCTGGGTGGCCGCTTCAATGATGGTAATTTTGACTTTATCCGAATCTTCCAGACCATAAGTCGCCAGCAGTTTGGTAACCTCATGCAACTCGGCCGACAGCTCGACCCCGGTTGCCCCGGCGCCGACGATCACAATCGACAAGGGCTTGTCTTTAAGACTGTTCTGGCCGGCATAAGATTTAATGTAATAGGTTTCGACCAGTTGTTTCTGGAACCGGTAGGCCTGAGTGGTGGTGTCGATAAACATGCAATGCTCATCAACGCCTTTAATACCAAAAGTGTTCGAGACACTGCCGACCGCCATTACCAGCGTGTCATAGTCGAAGCTGCGGCGCGGAATCAGTACCACACCTTTATCGTTATAAGTCGGGCTGACAATCACTTGTTTGGCTGCCCGGTCCAGACCTTCCATGCGTCCGAGACGAAAACGGAAATGGTTACGGTGCGCCTGCGCCAGATATTCAACTTCTTCGGCTTCAGCCAACGTACCGGAAGCCACTTCATGTAACAGCGGTTTCCAGATATGGGTCGATGTTGCATCCAGCAAGGTAATTTCGGCCAAGCCTTTTTTACCCAGCGAATGCCCCAGATGTGTTGCCAGTTCCAGACCGGCAGCGCCACCGCCGACAATCAGGATTTTGTGTTTCTCTGACATGGTTGCCCCCTTTATTTAGGCTGCTTAAAGCAGCGAATGCATTCCCTGGCTATTGGTTTATATTCCGTAAGGTTTTGCATTATAACCAACAAAACCCGGGCTATCGATTTTGAAGCCATCGAGGCAAAATCATCTTAGCTATAGAACACGGTATGCAGCATTTTTGAAGATAAGGCCATTAACATAAAGGCAAACAGTTTTTTTAGGGTGGCAACCGGCAGACGGTGGGCCAGCGCGGCACCCAGCGGTGCTGTCAGCACACTGAGTAGCGTCATCGCCATTACTGCCGGCAGATAAATATAGCCGACACTGTAAGCCGGCATACCGGTTACCTGCCAGCCGCTGACCCAGTAACCCAGACTGCCAGCAAGTGCAATCGGCAAGCCGATTGCGGCCGAGGTACCAATCGCCTGCTGCAGTCTGACATTGCACCAGGTCATGAATGGCACACTCAGCGAGCCGCCGCCAATCGCCACCAGCGCCGAAATCACGCCAATCACCACACCTGCCAGCGACACCCCCACGGTTCCCGGTAGTTGTCTGCTGGGCTTGGGTTTGACATTCAGCAGCATCTGCAGCGCAACATAAGCCATGAACACAACAAAAAATAGCGCCAGCGGCTTGGC
The DNA here is from genome assembly GCA_903902945.1 of uncultured Pseudomonadota bacterium. GTDB lineage: Bacteria > Pseudomonadota > Gammaproteobacteria > Methylococcales > Methylomonadaceae > Methylomonas. The sequence goes on along the minus strand of CAIUWU010000217.1, from coordinate 5,033 downwards.
AGGAATCATCCCAGCCAGAACCGCGCCGGCAAAAGTGCCAGCGATAATGCCCGGCGCAATTGCCACGACTATCGGCCAGCGCACCGCACCGTGTTTGTGATGCGCCCGCAGGCTGGAGAGAGATGTGACAATAATTGCCGCCATCGAAGTGGCCAGCGCCAGATGTACGATATGCTCACGCGGGAAACCCTGCATCGCAAACAGCGTCGTTAATACCGGCACCATGATGCCGCCACCGCCAACTCCCAGCAAACCGGCGAAGAAGCCTACAACTGCGCCCAAAGCCAGATAAATCAGAAGCCAGCTGCTATCGATTGTTGTTAACCAAGCCATTACCGAATCGCCTCCGCTATTTTGTTGCGCCAGATGATCGGCGCGGTCTGATGAATCGACTCCCCCCGGCTATCAACCGCCACCGTTACCGGCATGTCTTCGACCACAAATTCATGAATGGCCTCCATGCCCAGATCGGCAAATGCCACCACTCGTGACTGCCGAATCGCTTTCGAGACCAAATACGCCGCGCCGCCCACCGCGATTAGATAAATAGCCTGATGACGCTTGATCGCTTCAATCGCAACAGGGCCACGCTCGGCCTTGCCTATCATGCCCAGCAAACCGGTTTGTGCCAGCACCTGCTCGGTAAAACTGTCCATCCGGGTGGCCGTGGTAGGGCCGGCTGGCCCTACCACTTCATCTCTGACCGGATCAACCGGACCCACGTAATAAATCAGCTTATTGCTAAAGTCGACGCCTTCCGGCAAACCCTGGCCGCTGGCCAATAAATCGACAATACGCTTATGTGCGGCATCGCGTCCGGTCAGCAAAGTACCGCTGAGTAGCAGGGTTTCACCGGGTTGCCAGTCGGCGATGTCTTGTTTGGTCAGAGTGTCAATATTGATGCGGCGCGGCGTACCACTGGTCTGGGTGATTTGCGGCCAGTCTTCCAGCCGAGGAGGGGTGAGCTGCGCAGGCCCCGAGCCATCCAGCACAAAATGCGCATGGCGGGTGGCGGCGCAATTCGGAATCAGCGCCACCGGTTTGTTGGCAGCGTGGGTGGGATAGTCGAGAATTTTGACATCCAGTACTGTGGTCAGCCCGCCCAGTCCCTGCGCACCAATACCCAGCGCATTGATTTTCTGATACAGACTCAAGCGCAGTTCTTCCAGCGGATTGGCCGGACCTCTGGCAATCAGTTCCTGAATATCAATCGACTGCATACAGGCTTGTTTTGCCAGTAACATGGCTTTTTCGGCCGTACCGCCAATGCCGATACCGAGAATACCTGGCGGACACCAGCCGGCGCCCATAGTCGGGACCATTTTCAATACCCACTCTTCGATGCTGTCACTGGGGTTGAGCATGGCAAATTTGGCTTTGGCTTCGGAACCGCCGCCTTTAGCGGCAATTTCCACTTCCAGTTGCTCGCCGGGCACCAGTTCCATATGAATCACGGCCGGAGTGTTGTCTTTAGTATTGCGTCGCAAACCGGCCGGATCGGACAGAATCGAGGCCCGCAATGGATTATCGATATGGTTATAAGCGCGGCGGACACCTTCATTAACCATGTCACTGACACTCATGCCTGCTTCCCAGCGCACCTCCATGCCCACTTTCAGAAATACGGTGACTATTCCGGTATCCTGACAAATAGGCCGCCGGCCTTCGGCACACAGGCGCGAATTGATCAAAATTTGCGCCATGGCATCTTTGGCGGCAGGGCTTTGTTCTTGCAGATAAGCCGCATGTAAAGCCTGTATGAAATCTTGCGGGTGATAATAAGAAATGTATTGCAGTGCATCGCAAATACTGTCGATGAAATCGGCTTGGCGAATCAGCGTCATGTGGTTTCCTGTCAGGATAAAAATAGGCGGAATTTAGCATGAACCCGGGTTATCGATTAACTGCCAATTAAAAATTGCCTGCTATGAGTCATGCTTTAAGCTATGCCGGTTCTCTTTAATCAGATCCAATGATGCAAAATTCTGAAACAATTGTTCCGGTCATCGTGATTACCGGCTTTTTGGGTAGCGGCAAAACCAGCGTATTGAACCGTTTGCTGGCCGATGGTATCAAGACTGCGGTAGTCATTAACGAATTTGGCAGCTGTCCGATTGATCAGGATTTACTGAAACAACAGGTGTTTGACATGACAGTGTTATCCGGTGGCTGCCTGTGCTGTCAGGTCAAAGGCGCTCTGACACCAACCCTGAAAAATCTCAGAATGGCCTGGGAGCAAGCCAACGAAAAACCGTTCCAGCGGCTGCTGATCGAAACCAGCGGCATCGCCAGTCCGGAGCCGATTCTGGACTGCTTGTTACGAGATCGCTGGTTATCAAAGCGTTACCGGCTGGAGCAGATCATCACTACGCTGGCGGCGCCAGCGGCCGCCAGCCAATTACAGCAGTTTGCCGAGGCGCGTCGGCAACTGATCTGGGCCGATCAGCTGCTGATCACCCAATCCGATTTGTCCACCCCGGGACAACGCGATGCGCTTTACCAGCAGTTGAGCGAACTGGCGCCGGCAACGCCCAGGCAGGAAGTCGATGGCAGGCTGGCTGATTGGTCAGTCATCGGATTGGCTCCGCCACGCTTGCGTGCATTAGTTAATGCGACCGCACAGGTCGAGCATCAGTTTCACAGTATTTCGCTGTATTTTGAATCAACACCCGACTGGTCGGTTTTACAGCCACTGTTACAGCAATGGCTGACCGATTTTCCGTCGCTACTGCGTATCAAGGGGGTGATTTATCCAGCCGATAGCGCTGAAGCACTGGTGGTTCAGGCCTCTGCCGGCCGACTGCAGCCACCTGTTGGTTGCTTGCCAGAGGCGGTCGGCGATCGGCGCAGTCGGCTGGTGTTGATTATGACTGCGGATAGCAGTGCATTGGTCGCGCGGTTGCAGTATCAGCTGCAGGCTTATCTGCCAAGTAACGGGATCCGGTGATTCACTCATCTCGCCGGCTTATGGAAAATGGACTCTGAAATTGATAATGTCTATAGTGACCCGCACCCTGATAACTGCTGTATGCCACCCATGACCAAACTGTTCCGATTCAAACGCCGTAACCCGCCGCTGTTGTGGCGGGCAAAATGGTTCTTAATTCTGCTGACCATCGGTTGTATGGAAATCATGCCGATTCCGGTCACCGATTCGATTCTGATCTTTGTTTTGATCGCCCGGCCAATGTGGTTCAAAAATACCGTCGATAAACTCTATTCACATTTATCAGTCGATAGTGATAGAGATATTTCGTGAAGAAATATTGATCAGAGTTGTTTTTTATCTATCCGGTTCTAACAATTGTTAAAAACCAGATTCAATATCAATTTTCATTATAAGAAATTGCTAATATTGTTAACCTGCCTCAATATCTAGACCTCTCCAGGGAATTAGAATGACGAACAGCAATTAGCTAACAACCCAAATCTAACGCGGACTTGACCAAGCCAGGCCCGACAGGAGTTATTGATGAAAACTGAATCCACCCTAACCGGCCCTAATCTTATCCAGCGTATTTATCAGTTGGCACTATTCAGAATACTCAGAAGCTGCATACCGTTGCAGGCGGGTTTGATCGTGTTATTTGCGGTTCTCAATATTTCTGATGGCATGTTGACCTATTACGGTTTGATTTACTGTGATCTGGTCGAGGCTAATCCGATTCTGGATTTTGTCAGCAGGGCATTCGGCACCGGTTGTTCGATTGTTGTTATCAAAGCGTTGATTGTGGTTCCTTTGGCCTATGCCTTTATCAGTCGCAGCTCAATTCAGCGCTGTAGAGGAACCTTGGTACTGATTATGGGTAACCTGTTGTATTTCTGGGTTGTTGGCAATAATGCCAATCTGATTTTGTTTGCCGACCTTTGACATCAGCGCCGAACATTGGCGCTATCCAGCCTCTAAGCGCCATCAATTACCTATTCCCGCAAAACCCTCGGCTTACTGCTGCTGAAATAGCCAAAACCATGGTGCCTGCCTGTGGTGGGTTGTGATCTGACTATTCTGAGGGCTTAACTGCCGTCAATTTCGGATCAGCAGCCAGTAGCATAGTTTAGAAACCAAGCTCGCCGAGCAAAGCGCGCAAGCAAGTAAACTCCAGTAATTTGGCATGGAACATGCTGACACTTATGTCAGGACGCTCTAGCGACATGGATGTCATGACGCAATCTTTATGCGTTTCATGCCGCCTGAAATTGAATCTGGAGAAAAACATGATTGAATCTATTTTAGCCGCCACGGCCTTGCTGGCATTTTTCAATTGGAAGTTTTCATTCATTTCGTTTGATTCGAATGTAATCCATCGCAAAATGCCCGAAATCAAATCAGAAGCCTCGCCATTGATAATCCCCGAGGATTCAACGCTCAGAAGACATTTCATCTCGAAATTACGCTATGAAATCGAGGCGACTTTGCCGCCACGGCCACAGGAAAGCAGCTTGTTGATGCATCATCTAAATATCGTGGAAAGCAGGCTCGAAGAAGTCTTGGCTGGCCTGCCCATCGAGACCGACTAAGACTGTCAGTCCAAACAGCAGCCTTATTGGACAGGGATGTCTTTGAGGCTGGTGGTTTTCGCTGGGCCGGATAAGCTGTCACAAATTCGCCAAACCGGTGCATTGCCAGCTCTGATTGTGTGGTTTGGTACAAACAATTGTTTATAAATCAACGTGTTCCTGTTAGACGGTGCTTGTGTTGGTTGCGCTATGAAGCTTATTTGTCAATCTTGGCCAATCTCGATGCTGCTGGATTCTGCAATACCCTGAAAAACCTGAATCGTTGCTTGCGGGCAAAAAAAAGCCGTCTTAAAGACGGCTTTGGATTTTATCGAACGTTTTCTTGGTGGAGGCGGCGGGAATTGAACCCGCGTCCGCAAGCACTCCGCCACAAGCTCTACATGCTTATCCCGCGCTTTTAATTTAACTGTTAACTACCCGTCGGGCCAAGAGGATTAACAGCGATTTCGATTGGATTTAGCGATTCAGGCTCCGAACTAAGCCCTGGCGCGATCTTATGTAATATGATCCCTGAG
>CAIUWU010000216.1 GCA_903902945.1 uncultured Pseudomonadota bacterium | reverse complement strand
TTTTAATAAACGGGCGATGTAGTTTTCCGCAGCATGATAAGGAATGCCCGCCATTGGGATTGGCTGACCACCGGAATGGCCGCGAGCAGTTAAGGTAATGTCCAGTAATTGCGCGGCTTTTTTAGCGTCATCAAAAAATAGCTCATAAAAGTCCCCCATCCGGTAAAAAACCAAAGTCTCGGGATGTTGCGCTTTGATGCCTAGATACTGCTGCATCATTGGGGTGTGTTGGGGATTTTTATCGATGCTATGTTCTTGATTTGTTTGTGGGTTCATTTATAACTCTATTTTTTGCCATTCGTAATTTTGCCGCGACTGTCGCTTTTACCGGGTAATTGGCCAGCAGGATTGCATTATTGCAAACACCCCTCACCATCATGGCGAGGATTATTTACCCAATCGCTAATCGGTGTCGCTGTCATCTGTTGATAAATAACGCTATCTAGCAAATTGTAAGCTTGATTTTCATCTGCGGTTTTATCTAACCATTGACGATAGTGCCTAGCTGAAATGATTACTGGCATACGTTCATGTATCGATTTCATTACCCCTTTGGCTTGCATTGTAATAATCGCACAGGAATACAACGTTTGTTCTGCTTGCTGCCAATGCTCCCAGACTCCGGCAAAGGCAAATAACTGATTGTCCTGGCGATGAATATGAAAGGCCTGCTTACCAGATTCAAATTTTTGCCATTCATAAAAACCTTGTGCGACGATCAGACAGCGCCGTTTATGAAACGCTGCACGAAACGACGGTTTTTCTCGAATTGTTTCAGCACGGGCGTTGATCAGATGCTGGCTATTTTTACTGTCTTTGCACCAGGAAGGTACTAATCCCCATAACAGATTGACTGCTTTTAGCGATTTGTCTTCTAACTCGACGAGACAGAGAATTTTGCGTCCCGGGGTAATGTTGTAGCTGGGTTGGTATTTTGGCAGCCGCGTGAGTTGAAAATGCTCGGCAATGTCTTCAGGTGATGCTGTTAGCTGAAATCGTCCGCACACGCTTTATTACTCCTCATTAATTCACTGCCAGCCCTGTAACCATTGCTCTGTATTAGCTAAATCTCGCCACGGTAAAATCAGAATTCGCCGAGAATACACCGCTTCCAATTCAATCAGTTCTATCGACGCATTGGGATCATCAGGTTCGATCAGTTGAGTGACCAAAAAATGCTTTTCCTTGTTTTTCGGCACTGCCGCCGTCCATTTACTCAGCAGTAATTTTTTAGGGTTCAGGCGCCGCGACAATGGATTAGACATCTGCATAACTCCGATTAACCGATTGAGAATATAAAGGGATAGCCTTGGTGTTGTTTAATGCCTTGATTAAGGTCATATAAGTATCGCGATCAAATGTCGGTCTGCCTTGGCTTAGCAAAGCTCCAATTTCATCTTCACTTCGCGCCGTGCCGAGATAACACCAATGATCGATGACGTGCAAATCGTCTTGTTCGCGAATGCCAATAGCGCCTGGATAAGGCCAAATAGCGAGTTTGAGTTTACTCATGGCGGCCAGCAATCGCGCGGCATGTTCCAAACCCGACTCCTTGCCG
>CAIUWU010000215.1 GCA_903902945.1 uncultured Pseudomonadota bacterium | reverse complement strand
GGCAGCATATAACGATAATGGCAGGCCTTCGCCGGCGTCGGTCCATAACTGTTTGCCCAGACGGTTGTCGTTATGGGCAATCAGTGCGTTGGCGGCGCGCAGAATCGAGCCGGTGGAACGATAGTTTTGTTCCAGCCGAATCAGCTGATGATCCGGATAGTGGTTCTGGAAATTGTAAATATTTTCAATTTTGGCGCCGCGCCAGCCGTAAATCGACTGATCATCATCGCCGATCACGAACAGATTGTTGTTGTCTTCGGTCAGCAGCCGCAGCCAGGCATATTGAATGGTGTTGGTGTCCTGAAATTCGTCGACATGCACTTGCTGAAAACGCTGGCGGTAGAAGCTGAGCAAATCTGCGTTGTCACGCAGCAACTCATGGGCGCGTAACAGCAGTTCGGCAAAATCCACCAGGCCCGAACGGTCGCAGAGTTCTTCATAGGCTTTGTAAACCAGCAGCATCTGGCGATAGAAAAAGTCGCCGTTATCGGTCATATGCCGGGCGCGGATGCCTTCTTCTTTCTGGCCATTGATAAAGCCCTGAACCATTTTTGGTGGCCATTTGCTGTCATCGATTTGCAAATTTTTTAGCAGGCGTTTGATGATGCGCAGCTGGTCATCGCTGTCCATCACCTGAAAGGTTTCCGGTAACTTTGCCTGTTTGGTATGTTGCCGTAACAGTCGGTGCGCCAGGCCGTGAAAAGTGCCTATCCACATCGAGCGGGCCGAAATCTCCAGCAATTCTTCTACCCGTTGCCGCATTTCATTGGCGGCTTTATTGGTGAAAGTGACCGCCAGAATATTGTGCGGGGCGATATGGTTAATCTTGATGTGCCAGGCAATGCGATGTACCAGAACACGGGTTTTGCCGCTGCCTGCGCCGGCCAGAATCAGCATGGCTTGCATGGGTGCAGAAACAGCTAAACGCTGAGCGTCATTCAGCGGGTTAATGATAGAGGAAACATCCATTTTTTAATTGGCAGATTTGGTCTAGCTGTGTATATTGGCGAACTGATGCAAATTTTGCGGTCAATTATAAAAATATTGTGACTAGAGAGGATTGGATATGAGCTTTGATTATAAACGTTTGCTTAAACATGAGTACAACCTGGGTAGCAAAGATAAAAAAGTACGCATGGTTTCCGGTGTGGTTTTGCTGTCGGTGTCATTGTTTACTGCCAGTGTTTTAATGTTGCTGGTCGGTCTGGTGCTGGTCGCAACCAGTTATTCAGGCTGGTGCCCAATGTATTCCGGTTTGAACAAAAGCACTGTCGATGCTGTGGTTTCCGAGTCTGCTGCTGACGCCGACGCGCAGTAATGATTTATCTCAGGGAAGTCTGAGACTTCCCTGATCCTGTCCCGCTTAATCTTCCTTGTTAAACTCGCCTTCAATCACATTATCCTGAAAGTGAGCTTTTTTTCTGAATGACTCACCGCTTTCGGCGACTAATAAATGGTGCTCGATCACATACTGGGCAATTCGGCGTCGCAACGCAGGCACCAGACAGGCAAAGCCCAGCATATCGGTAAAAAATCCCGGTGTTAACAACAATGCGCCACCGACCAGCAGAATCGGACCTTCGATCATTTCGTAAGCCGGAATCTGGCCGTTTTGCAGATTGCTCTGAAAGCGCTGCCAAGTGGCAAAACCTTGGCGTCTCAATAACCAGGCGCCGAGCACGGCAGTAAATACCACCATGAAAATGGTCGGGAAAGCGCCAATCACGCTGCCAACGGCCAGCAACACATAAATTTCGATAAACGGAATGATCAGGAAAAAAGCAAACAGGATTTGCATCGCTTTCATAATTAGACTCGACAGGATTAAAAGTGGCGCAATACTAAAGCATCCTCATCAAAATTACAGGATAATATCGCCATGTATCAGTTAATCATCTGTAATTGCCCCGATCAAACCATCGCCGAGCAACTGGCACATCAGCTGGTCAGTGCAAGGCTGGCAGCCTGTGTCAATATCCTGCCCGCTATTGAAGACACGATTAAACGTCTGCACCCTTACGAAATTCCCGAAATCATTGCGCTGGCAATTGCCGGTGGCAGTGACGACTATTTGAAATGGATGGACTCATGCTTACACATCGCCTGATTGTTTTGTTATTGCTCTTTCTGGGCTTGCAAACCGCCGTAATCGCTGAAGATCACCAGTTTCTGCCGCCGGAACAGGCTTTCAAACTGGCCAGCGGAGCGTTGACCGCCGACAGCGTTGAATTAAATTTTGAGATTGCTCAGGGCTATCACCTGTATCGCGACAAATTCAAGTTTCAGTCGCAGAGCGAAGCCATTGAAATCGGCGCGATACAGTTGCCGGAAGCGGTTATCGATCATGACCAGATTCTCGGCGATGTCTGGGTGTATCGCGGCGGGCCGCTCAAGATCGTCTTGCCGGTTACCAACAACAGTGGTCAGCAACAGTTTAAATTGCTGGTCAAATATCAGGGCTGCGCCGATAAAGGCGTTTGTTATCCGCCGCAAAAAACGCTGCTCGATTTGCAATTGCCGGTGGCTGCGGCAGCCAAAAGCCAGGCCGTGAATGCCTTTTTTCAAGGGGTCAAAGGCATAGGCAGCCATTTATTCAGTAATGAGCTGCTGCCGCCGGAACAGGCGTTTCAGTTTTTTGCCAGCGTCAAAGATCCTGAACATCTGCATCTGAGCTGGATCGCCGCCGATGGCTACTATTTGTACAAGGATAAAATCAGTCTACAAATAGAGCAGCCGGGCAGGGCCGCTTTAGCGCCATACCAACTGCCTAAAGGTCAGCCGCATGATGATCCTGAATATGGACAGGTGGAGATTTACCGGCAGGAAATTGCCATCGATGTGCCATTGCTGCGTAACGGTAACGAGCCGGAAGTCATTAATCTGACTGCCAAGTTTCAGGGCTGCGCTGATCGCGGTGTCTGTTATCCGCCGATGCAGACCCGCGTCAGTCTCGATTTGCCTGCGCTGACAGCCGCCGCAAGCGTAGCACCGCAGGCCGTTAGCACTAATAGCGATGAGAATCTGTCCGAACAAGATCAGATCGTCAAAGCACTGAAACAGGATGGTCTGGCACTGACGCTGCTGAGTTTCTTTGGCTTTGGGCTGTTGCTGTCACTGACCCCTTGCATATTTCCGATGATTCCGATTCTGTCCGGCAT
>CAIUWU010000214.1 GCA_903902945.1 uncultured Pseudomonadota bacterium | reverse complement strand
TGATGTTTTATGCGATATCACCGGACAGAATATTAAATTGCAGCAAGCTGTTGATGAACAGTTGCCGCAGTATGGGGTGGATGAATCGCGGGAAATAACGGTTGAATTTATAACCGCGGTCAACGAAAAAACTCCCATGCAATTTAAAGCGGAAACCCGAACCATGAAGGTAAATCCGGGTAAATACTATACGGTGAATTTTCAAGCTAAAAATCTGCTGAATACACCTATAAAAGCACAAGCCATTCCGAGTATTACACCAGGACTTGCAGAAGCTTTTTTTAAAAAAGTAAAGTGTTTCTGTTTTGAAACACAAACTTTTCAGGCTCATGAAGAAAAAGTCATGCCGGTGCGCTTTGTGGTTGATCCGAAGCTGCCAGAGCAATATAAAATAATTACGTTGTCATACACTTTTTTTGATAGAACAAACATCATTGAAAATTAACAGGGGTTAAATCATGTCTACAAATGCTGCTTATTATATTCCGCATAAAGCGGTATGGCCGGTGCTAGTCACTGTTGGGCTGATGATTATGCTTGCCGGTTTTGCCAATCACTTAAATGGTTCTTCAATCGGTTCAGGCATGATGTTAACCGGTTTTAGTATTTTTATTCTCATGCTAGGTGCCTGGTTTGCACTGCAGGCTACAGAAAGTGAATCAGGAATGTATAACCACGGTGTCGGTATTTCCTATCGTATGGGTATGATGTGGTTCATTTTTTCGGAAGTAATGTTCTTTGCCGTGTTCTTCGGATCACTCTGGTATGTGCGCAATGTCTCTTTGCCTGTATTGGGTGAAGTTGAACTGACCGGTCCTGGCAGATCAACCCATGATATTTTGTGGCCGGCTTTTCAGGCTATCTGGCCTAGCAATGGTCCTGAAAATGTCGGTGGTCACTTTGAGCCGATGGGCGCTTTTGGTTTGCCTTTATTGAATACTCTGATTCTGCTGACAAGTGGTGTTACTTGTACTTGGGCGCATCATGGTTTATTGGCAAAAAATCGTCAGCAACTGATTAAAGGCCTGTTGGCGACTGTCGGATTGGGCTTTTTATTCGTAGCGTTTCAGGCAACTGAATATTATGAAGCCTATCACGAAATGGGTTTGACACTGGGTTCTGGTATTTATGGATCAACATTCTTTATGTTGACTGGTTTCCACGGTTTCCATGTCTGTGTGGGTGCGATCATCCTGTCAGTGGTGCTGTTCAGGAGCTGGAAAGGTCACTTTACACCTGAAAATCACTTTGCCTTTGAAGCGGCAGCTTGGTATTGGCACTTTGTTGACGTGGTGTGGTTGGGCTTGTTTGTATTTGTTTATCTGCTGTAAGTCCATCGCATAAAAAAGGCGCGAAGTTATCAGCTTCGCGCCTTTTTTTTGTCTATTGTTATCTGGTGGTGTTTTCGACCGGTTGAGAACGCACCTGTTCAATTCGGGCTCCTAGTCCCTGAGGCTGAAAAAAGCCATTGGTATAGGCCAAAATTAAGCCTAATAGCAGGATTAAAGACAGGCTGATGCGAATGGTTAATGCGCGCAATGTTTTACGCGAGTGCTCGGGGTCTTTATTGCGAACCAAATTGAATAGTGCATTACCCAAACTGGCAATAATGATCAGGAAAATGACGAGAGCAATGGTTTTAATGGGCATGATGGCGAGTGAAATAAAAATAAAAATGCAATTCTCGATGATTCAACCTGGCTTGCCAATAGTCGTGGCCAATACAACAGGAAATCTACTGTGAAAAATAATCTGAATGCTGATGGTATCAGCGTTAATTGGATTGCTTTTGTCATATACCTCATGTTGATGACTTTACTTTGCAGTCTGGGATTCTGGCAGCTTGATCGGGCGGAGCAGAAGCGCCAGTTTCTCCAGCAGCAACAGCAAGGTATGCTGGCAGCACCGGTTAATCTTAATCAGCATGATTCTGAACAGGCCATTCAGCGTTATCAGTCTGTACAGTTGACAGGTCATTATGATGATGAACATTCGTTTTTAATTGATAATCAGATTGTTGAGGGGCATCCTGGTTACTTTGTTTTGACGCCTTTTATACTTCAAGCACAGTCAGGCGCAGTGCTGGTTAACAGAGGCTGGTTACCGTTGACTGAAAGCCGGCAAACCTTACCAGACGTATCTATCAAACAACCGGTTACCAAAATTCATGGCCGGATCAATGAGTTCCCCAAAGTGGGTATCCAATTGCAAGGGGCTGAGATTCCTACCGAAACCTGGCCTGCCATTGTGCAGATAATTGATAGTCGGTTGCTGGCTGATAAACTTGGATATCTGCTTAGTGATTTCCAAATTGAACTCGATGCCGATCAGCCAGCTGGTTATCTGCGTCGCTGGATGATTGCCGCTACAATCCCGCCTGAAAAACATCAAGCCTATGCAGTACAATGGTTCGGTTTAGCCCTGACGTTAACCGTCTTATTTATTTGGATCAGTTTTAAAAAATACCGTGAATAATCAGCACCGAAAAAATCGCATCACCATTCTGGTGATTTTTGCGATGTCTATCGTTCCATTTGCAATTGCCTGGTATTTGGCCGCTCACCCACAGACCGTGAAGCTGGGAACCAATAATGGCGATTTGATTTCACCACCATTGACAACCGAACTCACCGATTTCAGTGGTTATGACAGCTTTTCTGCACAAAATATTAACGAGCTCACGGGTCACTGGATTCTGATCAATCCGGTAACAACAGCGCAATGCCATGAGCTGTGTCTTGATGCGCTCTATAAAAGCCATCAGATCGCACTGATGATGGGTAAGGATATTGCCCGTATTCGCCGGATGGTTTTGATGCCGGAAGCAGGGCAAGAACCGGTTCTGAATCAACAGTGGCAACAAGACGCGCGATTATTGAAAGTCAATTTGTCCGACAGCTTGCGACAAAAAATACTGCAGACCGGTGCTTATCAAGCCGGTAGTCTGTTAGTCATGGATCCTCTCGGTAACCTGATGATGAAATATGCACCCGGTTTCGACCCCTATAAAGTAAGAAATGACTTATCCAAGTTATTAAGAATTTCACAAATCGGTTAAATCTATGTTTAGAAAATTAAGCTTGTTTGGCGTGTTGCTGGCGCTGGTGGTGATTGCAGTTGGCAGTTATCTGAATTTAACCAATCAGGGCTTGGGCTGTGAAAATTGGCCAGCTTGTTATGGTCAGAGCCTCGCTGCCAATTTAAATCCGGCTAATGATGCTGAGGTTCCGGTTGTCAACCATCCTCTGTTGCAACAAATTCATCAGTATCTGGCCGCTGGCTTGGGTTTATGGGGTCTGGTATTGCTGATCGCCGCTTTACGCTTACAGGCATCGAGAGGCAAGGCGATTGTTATGAGTACCCTGCTGCTGGCGGTATTAGGCTTTCAGGCCTGGCTGGGTATCGTCAGTTTGCAACTGCCTTATATGCCGCTGATTCTCAGCGCACATCAATTACTGGGATTTTTCAGTTTCTGGATCTTGGCTGGCTTATATTTACGCTTGAGTCCTGTTTTGTCTGGACGGTTGCCGTTTTCCTTATTGAACGGCCTGACTATTGTTGCCCAGGTGTTATTGCTGCTGGAAATTGCGCTTGGTAGCTGGGCTAATAACAATCTGGCAGGTTTATCGTGCCTGGATTTTCCCCGTTGTAATGGCCAGTTTCTCCCCGAAGGCGATTATCTCGGTGCACTGAATATCCTGCAGGGACTGGCCGAGAACGCTAGTCTGATATTAAGCGAGTCTGATCGTGCTCTGGTCATGGCCTTGCATCGCCTACTCGCATTAGTGGTCTTTGTCGTCTTAAGCACTGTGATGTTAATCGCAACCGATGAACGTCACCCGAAACCGGTTCGGCGTGCCGGTAGCCTGTTAAGCTTCTTATTACTGCTGGAGATTGTGCTGGGCGTATTATCGGTCAAGCATATTCTGCCGTTAGCGCTGGTGATTGCCCATAATCTGACTGCTGCATTGTTAATGCTGCCTTTGCTGGCGATTAACCTGTTCAGCCGTTATGGTCAGTCGAAACAAGCCGTTGCTGACGCCGCCGTTTCAAGTCAGCCTGAGAAAGGGGCAAGCACTCAGCCGGCAGTCCCTCCGTCGTTATATCAGCGTTTGAGCAGCCAGCTATCCAGAACCCGTGGTGCTCTGGGTGGTTTACTGGCAGCTAAATCCACTGCCGGTAGTCTGTTGGAACAGATCGAAACCAGTTTATTGCTGGCAGATATCGGTATCGAAACCACCAATAAAATTATGGCTCATCTGACTGCCACACTGGATAAACCGCAATTGAACAATCCAGAGTTATTGATTCCGGTACTGAAACAGCATTTGTTTGAAATTCTTGAACCTTGCAGTCAGCCTCTGACTATTCCTAAGCAGGATAGCCCTTATGTGATTTTGGTAGTCGGTGTGAATGGTGCCGGTAAAACCACTTCAATTGGCAAACTGGCCAATCGTCTTCAGGCTCAAGGGTACAGTGTGATGCTGGCGGCGGGTGATACTTTCCGTGCTGCTGCTGTAGAACAGCTGCAAACCTGGGGCGAGCGCAACAATATTCAGGTAGTCGCCCAGCATACCGGCGCTGATTCGGCCTCCGTAATTTTTGATGCGCTGCAGTCGGCCCAAGCTAAAGGCGTTGATGTGCTGATTGCAGATACCGCCGGTCGTCTGCACACCAAATCTAATTTGATGGATGAGCTGAAAAAGGTCAAACGGATCATGTCTAAACTGGATCAGGCGGCGCCGCATGAAGTGTTGCTGATTCTTGATGCCGGAACCGGCCAAAATGCCTTGTCTCAGGCGCGTTTGTTTGATGAAACGGTACAACTGACCGGTATTGCACTGACTAAACTGGATGGTACTGCTAAAGGCGGTGTGATCTTTGCGCTGGCCAATCAATTGCAGGTGCCGATTCGTTTTATCGGGGTCGGCGAGGCGATCGAAGATTTGCAGGATTTTGATGCCCGCAGTTTTGTAGATGCCTTGTTTGAAACCGGACAAAAATAATCATGCTGAGACTTGAACACGTCAGTAAGCGCTATCCCGATGCCGGTGAAGCATTGACCGATGTCAATTTTGATCTGGCCAAGGGTGAGATGGCGTTTCTAACCGGGCGGTCCGGTGCAGGCAAGAGTACCTTGCTGAAACTGATTGCCATGATGGAGCAATGCACTCGTGGCACCATCATGCTTGACGGCCATAACATCAGCCGCATCAGCGAACGCAAGATTCCGTTTTTAAGACGTAACCTAGGGCTTATTTTTCAGGATTACAAACTGCTCGAAGACCGGACCGTATTCGATAATGTAGCGTTGCCGTTGATCGTCTGTGGCGTCAATCATCAGGAAGTATCGCGTCGGGTCAGAGCGTCATTAGACAAAGTCGGATTGCTCGGTAAAGAGAGAAAATATCCCTTGGCCCTGTCAGGCGGTGAGCAACAACGCGTCGGTATTGCCCGCGCGATTGTTAGCAAACCCAAATTAATTCTGGCCGATGAACCGACTGGTAACCTGGATCCGGAGTTGTCGGCGGAGATCATGTATATGTTCGAGGAATTCAAACATGCCGGGACCGCAATACTGATTGCCACCCATGATATTGAGCTGGTTAATCAGTTGGGGTATCGGGTAATCACACTGGATAAAGGTCATTTGATTGCGAGTTGATCATGAACAAACCTAAGGTAGTTAATAAACGGCAACGGGCTTTCCATGAGGTCATCAAGGAACGCTTTCAGTCTTATTTGTTGAATCATGCCCATGGTCTGTTTTCCAGCCTGGGGCGGCTGACCCGCACGCCATTTACTTCCGTGATGACGATTCTGGTGTTAGCGATTGCTGTGGCGCTGGCCGGCGGGTTTTATATTGTGGTTAACAATATTCAGCAACTCACCGGTAATCTGGAGTCCAGTAATCAGATGTCGTTGTTTCTGAAAGATAATGTAACTGAAACCGCCGCGCAGAAACTGGCCGATCAGCTAAAACAGCATCCCAGTTCGGAGAGCGTTATCTTCATTACCAAAAAACAGGCGCTGGATGAATTCAAACTGAATAGCGGTTTTGGTGAAGCCTTGAGTGCGCTGGATAGTAATCCTTTGCCCAGTGTGATTCAGATACAGCCGAAAAATGCGCTGGAATCGGACCAAGAAATGCAAAAACTGATGGCAGAGTTCAAGCAATTGCCGCAGGTGGATTTTGTTCAGGTTGACATGCAATGGGTCGAACGGATGCAAACCATTATGCTGATTGCCAAGCGCGCCGTGTTTCTGGTCAGTCTGTTACTGGGTTTTGCGGTGACTTTCATTACCGGTAATACCATTCGTCTGGAGTTACACAATCGACGCCATGAAGTCTATATTTCCAAACTGGTGGGGGCGACCCAGTCTTTCATTCAGCGGCCGTTTCTGTATATCGGGTTCTGGCTGGGATTTTTGTCCAGTTTTCTGGGGTGGTTGATCATTACCCTGATGTTGCTGATCGTCCGCTCGCCGGTAGAAAAATTATCGACGCTGTATAACAGCTCCTTCCAGCTTCAGTTTCTGGGATTTTTTGAATTGATCTTCTTACTACTGACTGCTTCCGGGCTTGCTGTGCTAGGTTCTTTGGGAGTTTTACATTATCAGTTACGTCAACTAAAGCCTCAGTAAAACCATGAAGTTCTGGGAAACTAAAACCTTGGATCAGATGAGCCGTGATGAATGGGAGTCTTTGTGTGACCATTGCGGCAAATGCTGTCTGCATAAACTGGAAGATGAAGAGACCGGTGAACTGGCGTTTACCCGGGTTTGCTGTGATCTGATCGATTTAAAAAGCTGTCATTGCACCCGTTACAGCGAACGCAGTGTACTGGTGCCGGATTGTCTGGATCTCAAGCAGCATAACTTTGCCGAATATAACTGGTTGCCTGATACCTGCGCCTACCGTCTGCTGGTCGATGGTAAGCCTTTGCCTGACTGGCATCCGTTGTTAACCGGTAATCCTGATTCTGTCCGTCAGGCGGGCATCACTATCAGTGACTATGCCATCAAAGAGTCCGAAGTTGACGATATGGAAGACTACATCATTGGCTGGTTGTAAACGTCTCCGAACGCCTGCCTTGTAAACCGCCGCTGTGCAGCACGATGATATGCTGACCGGGCTGGAAAAAATCCTGTTCGATCAAATCATAGACGGCTGCCAGCAGCTTGCCGGTATACACCGGTTCCAGCGCCAACTGATGGCGTTGTTCAAACGCGTTGATAAAGCGGATAAGGGCCGGCGTGGTTTTAGCGAAGCCGCCGCAATGATAATCAAGCAGTAGCTGCCAGTTGCGAGGATGGTGAGGAAACTGTGTTAGCAGCCTAGCTATATCCTGGTTTAAAAAACCAGCATTTTTTAGGGCGGCAATGCCCAGTAGCTGACGTGGTGCGCTCAGCTGGCTGCTGAGTCCGGCCAGCGTGGTGCCGGTACCGCAGGCTAAAGCCAGCCAGTGATACTCATCCGGCAGTTCATCGAGAATTTCCGCTACACCTTGCAAAGCCAGCTGGCTGGAGCCGCCTTCGGGTAACCAAAAATAATCCGGGTGGCTGAACTTAAAACCCTCATAGCTTTGAGGATCGCGTAACTGCCGATAGTGTTCGCGACTGACAAAGCGCAGTTCCATCCCCCAGGTTAGTAAATCCCGCAAAGTCGGATTTAGTTCGGTCGTTTGTTCGCCGCGAATCAGGCCGGTTGACTTTAATCCCAGTTGCTGACAGGCGTAGGCGAGGGCATGCAGGTGATTCGAATAAGCGCCGCCCATACTGATAACGCCGCTATAACCGGCGTTCAGCACATGATTCAGGCAATATTTGAGTTTGCGCCATTTGTTACCCGATAACACCGGATGAATCAGATCATCCCGTTTGATACTAAGTCGCAGCCGGCGATGGCTCAGCTGTGAATCCTCAATCGCTGTCAGCGGTGAGGGTGCCAGTCGTTGTTGCAGCGATTCCAGTCTGGGATGCAGAATCAATGCCGTTGTGCCTGCTGAATCGCCCAAGCGACATCCGCAGCCTGGCGGTTGGCCAATACATCATGAACCCGGAACAGCCGGACACCCGCCATAACCCCCAGTGCCGTGGTCACCGCGGTTGCGGTCACCAGTTCCTGCGGATTACTGACATTGCAGATACTACCCATGAAGCGTTTGCGACTGGTGCCCAGCAACACCGGATAGCCCAGCGCCAGCAGTTGCTGAAGATGGGCCAGCAAATCCAGATTATCTTGTTTGCGTTTACCAAAACCGATACCGGGATCGATTGCAATTTGGTCTGGCTTTACTCCGGAGGCCAGCGCTGCTGCGATGCGTTGTTGCAGCGCTGTGATGACTTCTGTGACCACATCCGCATAATGCGGATCGTCCTGCATGGTTTTGGGTGTACCTTGCATGTGCATCAGGATAATAGGCACTTGCCGGCGGGCTGCTAGCGTCAGAATGGCCGGATCAGCGACGCCGCCGGAGACATCATTGATGATAGTGGCCCCGGCATCGAGAGCCGCTTCGGCTACCTGGCTTAGAGTGGTATCGATACTGATTGCGATGGTAGGGTGGCACTGGCGGATAGCGCTAATCACCGGTACAACGCGTTGTATTTGTTGTTCGGCACTGACCGGATCGGAGCCCGGCCGGGTTGATTCGCCGCCGATGTCGAGAATATCGGCGCCTTCTGCTATCAGCTTGCCGGCCTGATACACGGCGTCTTCGGTGTTGCTGAATAAACCGCCGTCAGAGAAACTGTCCGGGGTGACATTGAGAATCCCCATCATCAGCGGACGTGTACTGTGTAAAACTGACATTTCTAACTCCCGCAGCAACGTTTGAATTTTTTACCGCTGCCGCAACTGCAAAGGGCGTTTTTGCCGCTATGGCGGGTAAGTCCGACTTGGCCGACTGCCTTGACAACGCCATCCAGATACAGCCAGCGCGATCCGCTTTTGATGAAACGGCTGATTTCGTGCATGAAGTAATCGTTATCGTCCTGACTGTAAAAGGCTTTGAATTCGACCACGCCTTTGCTGTCATTACGTCCACCTTTTTTGGTGGAGACAATGCTCAGGCTTTGCCATTCGGCAGTTTCTTTTGAAAAATCAATGGTTGTCGGGCGTTTGCTGCTGTCCCAGGTCGACAGCAGGTAATCGCTATTACGTAGCGCATACGCGGTGAAACGCGAACGCATCAAGGCTTCGGCTGTAACGGGCGACTGTTCGCCGCTATGAAAAGCGCCACAACAATTGTTATAGTCGAGGCCGCTGCCGCACAGGCAGTTGCAATCGGATAGATTTGGAATAGTCATTGTTTAATTTTACAGAACTTTTACCGCTTAAGCTGGGCGGTTTGATTGGCAAGGGAGTGAATCAGTGAGTTTACGCATGTCATTAAATAGTCAGATTTTAGCAGGTAGTTTATTGGGTATCGGTTTGGGTGGCTTATTTGTCAGTCTGGGATCGGAATCGGTATGGACGGTAAAAGGGCTGTATTTATGCCAGATAATCAGTTCGGTATTTATCAATTTGCTGAAAATGCTGTTGGTGCCGTTGGTGTTTACTTCGATTGTCACCGGTGTTGCCAATTTACGTTTGCATAGCCAGTTGCACCGGGTCTGGAAGCTGACGCTGATGTTTTTCGTGGTGTCGATGATGCTGGCGATCATGCAGGGTCTGCTGGCAGCCAATTTGTTTGCACCGGGTAAAGGTCAGACGCTGGAACTGTTGCGGCAGGCCAGTCCGGCAATACCTGCCAAAACCATGACCCTGGGTGAATTTGCGGCGGCGTTTATTGCCGGCCTGTTTGTCAATCCGTTTGCGGCGCTGGCACAGGGCAATCTGCTGGCAATCGTGGTGTTTGCCTTATTACTGGGCGCGGCGTTGGTGGCTGGCGGCGAGCGCTACCGCAATATTTTGTTGTTATTGCAGGAAAGCATGGAAGTGCTGCTGAGTTTGCTGGGCTGGATCATGAAGCTGGCGCCATACGGTATTCTGGCGCTGTTGGCTCAGTTGCTGGCCACTCAGGATATGCTGGTGTTAGCTAGTCTTACCAAGTTTGTGGTGATTATCATTGCCACCACATTAATTCACGGTTTGCTGGTGTTGCCGTTGTTATTGTGGCTGTTAACCGGCGTTACTCCCCGACGTTTTTTTGCGGGTGCTCGTCAGGCGCTGGTGACCGCGCTGGCAACCAGTTCCAGCTCGGCAACCTTGCCGGTTACCTTGCGCTGTATGGAGCAGCATTTGCACGTCAAACCGGAAATCGCCGGTTTTGTGATTCCTCTGGGCGCGACGATTAATATGGATGGCTCTGCGCTTTATGAAGCCGCTGCGGCGTTGTTCGTCGCTAATTTAACCGGTATCGAACTGGATTTGGGACAGCAGCTGATTGTTTGTTTTACCAGTCTGGTGGCTGCGATTGGTGCTCCCGGGATTCCCAGTGCCGGGATGGTAACCATGGTGATGGTATTGCAGGCTGTCGGCTTACCAACTGAGGCTATCGCTATTTTGTTGCCGGTTGATAGATTGCTGGATACGGTAAGGACCATGGTCAACGTCGAAGGCGATATGGTGGCTAGTCTGGTTGTGCAGCGCTGGACAAGCGACAAATAAAGAAATAATGAAAAGATAAGTAAAAACAGATCGACACTTTACCTATCAAATAAGAATCATTATCATTTGAGTGAAAAATGAATGTTTCTTGTTGTATCGATAAAGGTCAAGCTATGTTTTTAAATAAAAAACCATCTACAGAAATCAAGACGGATGTTTGTGGTCAACAATCCAAGCCGGCCGGGTTTTCGAGTGTGTTTGGCTCGATTGTTTTATTGACTTTGTTACATCCGGCTTATTCGGCTACGCCAGGCAGCAGTGATGACAATGTTGACTCACAGCTGGAAGATATCAATGTGACCGCCAGCCGCGAACGTCTGCCTGATACAGTCAAAGGCTATCAGGCCAAAAGTAACACCACTGCTGTAAAGACCGACACGGCACTGATCGATCTGCCACAGTCGCTGACTGTGATTACGCCAGAGCTGATTAAAGATCAGAACATGCAAAGCATTGCCGACACCATACGCTATGTGCCCGGTGTCGGCATGGCGCAAGGCGAGGGGAATCGTGATACGCCGATTTTTCGCGGTAACAGTTCCACTTCTGATATGTATGTCGACGGCATTCGCGATGATGTGCAGTATTACCGCGACATGTACAACATTGATCGGGTGGATGTGCTGAAAGGTCCGAATGCCATGGTATTTGGGCGCGGCGGCTCCGGTGGTCTGATTAACCGGGCCACTAAACAGGCTGACTGGAAAAACCAGCGTGAGGCCACTTTTCAGCTGGGTTCGTTTGATAAATACCGGCTGACTGGCGATTTCGATCAGGCGATCAATGATCAGCTGGCATTTCGGATCAACAGTTTATGGGAAAGTGCGCGTAGCTTCCGCGAAGGCTTTGATTCCGGGCGCTGGGGCATCAATCCGACCATGACCTGGCAACCGGATAATCGCAATAAAGTGATCTGGAGTTACGAGCATTACGAAGATAATCGTGTGGCAGATCGCGGCGTTTCCTCTTATCAGGGCCGACCGGTTGCCGTGGATATTGCCACTTTTTTCGGCGATCCCAACCGCAGTCCGACCTCGGCCAAAGTGGATGCTTTCAATCTGCAGCTGGAACATGATTTCGGGCAAGGTGTCAGTTTGCGTAACCGCAGCCGTTATGCCCATTACGACAAGTTTTATCAAAACATTTATCCGGGTGCGGTCAGCGCTGACGGTTCTCAGGTTGCAATCGCTGCCTATAACAACGCCACCCAGCGTGAGAATTTTATTAATCAGACCGATTTTATGTTTAATCTGACCACGCTAGGTTGGACCCATAAAATTCTGACCGGTGCTGAAATTGCCCGTCAACGCACCGACAACTTTCGCAATACCGGTTACTTTACCGAGATTGGCCCGAATGCAACGGCGGTCAATGTCAGTCTGGCTGATCCTATTTACAGCGGTAACGTCTTGTTTAAACAAAGTGCCACCGATGCCGACAACCAGGGCGTGGCAACCACTTTTGCTGGTTATGTCCAGGATCAGCTGGAATTCAATCGCCACTGGCAGGCGATTTTGGGTGTGCGTTATGACCGGTTTGAGATGGACTTTCTCAATAACCGCAATCAGCAGAATCTGCAAACCCATGATAATTTGCTGTCGCCCCGCGCCGGCCTGGTGTTCAAGCCGTTTGCCGATAACTTTGCCTTATATGCTAATTACAGTATTGCGTATGTGCCCAGGGCTGGCGAGCAGCTCGGTTCTTTAAGCCTGAGCACTCAGGCCTTGAAACCTGAGCAATTCAAGAATTATGAACTGGGTGCCAAATGGGATATTCGCCCTGATTTATCGACTACGCTGGCCTTTTTCCAACTTGATCGGCTCAACGCGCTGGCTACCGATCCCAATAATCCGGCCCAGTCGTATTTGGTCGATGGCCAGCGGACACGCGGCATCGAATGGGGCTTCAGCGGTAATCTGACCGACAACTGGCGTCTGATTGGCGGTTATGCCTACCAGAATGGCGAGATTAGTAAACCGGTCATTTTTGGCACCATCACCGCTGCTCCCGGAGCAACCCTGGCTCAGGTGCCCGAGCATAGCTTTTCATTGTGGAACCGCTATGACATTAACTCGCAATGGGGGGTCGGATTGGGTTCGGTTTACCGCAGCAAAATGTATGCTGCGGTTGATAATACGGTGACATTGCCGGGATTCTTACGTTTCGATGCGGCGGTGTATTACAAAATCAGCAAAACCATACAGTTGCAGGTTAATATTGAAAACCTGCTGGATAAACGCTACTACGCATCGGCCAACAGTAATACCAATATCACCCCCGGTTCACCGATAGCGGCGATTGCAGGGATTACCATGAAATTTTAAGGAGAGAAATACCGCTATGACTAGCCCCGATCAGCTTGCTAACCCGCGTCCTGCAGCCAAAAAAGCCACCGGTTATTTGTTCTTGCCTCACGCTTGGTCGCGCGGCAATTTTTTGAAGTGGCTGAGGCGTACTCATGCCTGGATCGGGTTATGGGGCGCTACGCTGGGTTTGCTGTTTGGTTTCAGCGGGATTTTGCTGAATCATCGTGAACTGATGAAAATTCCGGCCGCCAAAACCGAACAACACGAGTTCCAGCTTACTCTGCCCGAACCGCGTCCGGCAGATGCCGAGGCGATGGTGGTCTGGCTGGGCGAGCAGTTAGCCATTGATATCTCACGCGCCAAAATCCGCCGAGAACCGCCCAAAACCGTGATCTGGAATCAGACCGCCATTCAGCAGCCGGCCTTGTGGCAAATTACCGTTCGTAATCCTAAACGCTTGTTGCAGGCTGAATACTGGCAGGGTAATGCTTTCGTGGCAGTAAAACAGAGCGAAGCCAATCTGTTTGCCATGCTCAATAATCTGCACAAAGGCAGTGGCATGAATATCGCCTGGGTGTTGCTGGTGGATACTTTGGCCGGTGGCCTGATAGTGCTCAGTATTACCGGTTTGCTGTTATGGACCGGCTTGCATGGCAGCCGGCTACTGGCGTTAGGACTGATATCCAGCTGTCTCGGGCTGCTGGTTATATTTGCCAGTCAAGCGATTCTCGGATAAGGCAGCGCTGGCAGCAGCTGAAAATCGCTGCTGCCGGCCCAGTTTCAGTCGGTAAAAAATCGTTGCAGATACACGCCGGTATGAGAGGCGGGATTTTGGGCAACTTCGCGCGGCGTACCCTCAGCCACCAGTGTGCCGCCGCCACTGCCGCCTTCCGGCCCCATATCAACAATCCAGTCGGCAGTTTTAATCACATCCAGATTATGTTCGATGATGATTACCGTATTGCCATGATCTCGTAGCGTATGCAGAACGGTCAGCAGATGCTTGATGTCATGGAAATGCAGGCCTGTGGTAGGTTCATCGAGAATATATAAGGTAGAACCGGTATCGCGCTTGGACAGTTCTTTGGCCAGTTTGACCCGTTGTGCTTCACCACCGGATAAGGTCACGGCATTCTGGCCCAGCGTGATATAGCTCAGACCCACATCAATCAATGTCTGCAGTTTGCGGGCCAGCATCGGTACAGCGGCAAAAAACTGGGCCGCATCTTCGACTGTCATTGACAGCACTTCATGAATGGTTTTGCCCTTATAGCGGATTTCCAGGGTTTCCCGGTTATAGCGTTTGCCCTGACAAATATCGCAAGGCACAAAAATATCAGCCAGAAAGTGCATTTCCACCTTAATGACGCCGTCGCCGGAACAGGCTTCACAGCGGCCCCCTTTAACGTTAAAGCTGAAGCGGCCCGGCGTATAACCGCGGGAACGGGCTTCCGGCGTGGCGGCAAACAGTTCACGCACCGGTGTGAAAATGCCGGTATAAGTGGCGGGATTCGAGCGTGGTGTGCGGCCTATCGGACTCTGGTCGATGTCAACCACCTTGTCGAACAACTCCAGACCTTCGATGCCGTCACAAGCTGCCGGAATACAGCTGGCGCCATTAATCAGCCGCGCTGCATGATTGTGTAGCGTGTCATTGATCAGCGTCGATTTGCCCGAACCGGAAACGCCGGTGACGCAGGTTAGCAAACCGACTGGAAAGCGCACATCGACGTTTTTCAGATTATTGCCTTGTGCATTACGGATCACGATTTGTTTTTCCGGGTCGGGCGCGGTGATTTTGTCGGGGATTTCAATGCGCTGGGTGCCCGAGAGATATTGGCCGGTCAGCGATTCGGGGTTGCTGAGGATTTGCGCGGGGCTGCCTTGCGCCACCACCTGACCACCGTGCACACCGGCACCGGGTCCGATATCGACAATGAAGTCCGCAGCACGGATGGCATCTTCGTCGTGCTCGACCACGATCACGGTATTGCCCAGATCGCGCAGTCGGAATAGGGTGTTCAGTAAACGCTGGTTATCGCGCTGATGCAGGCCGATCGAGGGTTCATCGAGTACATACATCACCCCGACCAGACCAGCACCGATCTGGCTGGCAAGCCGGATTCGCTGAGCTTCTCCGCCGGACAGGGTGTCGGCACTACGGTCCAGCGTCAGATAATCGAGGCCGACATTCACCAGAAACTCCAGGCGCTCCTGAATTTCTTTATTGATTTTGGCAGCGATTTCGCCACGATGGCCGGGAATCTGCAGTTCGCTAAAAAACTTCAGCGCCTGTTTGATTGGCAGTCGGGTCAGCTGATGCAAGGGCTGGTTGGCGACAAACACATGGCGGGCAGCCAGATTCAGCCGGGCGCCGTCGCAGCTGCTGCAGACTTGCTGCGCCAGATATTTGGCTAGTTCGTCGCGCACCATTTGCGAATCACTTTCGTGATAGCGGCGTTCCATGTTGGGAATAATGCCTTCAAAGGCATGACGGCTGATTTTGGGTTTGCCTTGGCCCATCTGGAACTGAAACTCGATCACTTCGCTACCGCTGCCGTAAAGAATAATGGCCTGGATCGGTTTCGGAATGCTGGCAAACGCTTGTTCCGGGTCAAAGTCGTAATGTTTAGCCAGCGCACAAATCATTTGATAGTAATAGGCGTTGCGCCGATCCCAGCCACGGACTGCACCGCCCGCCAGACTGATGTCGGGATTATGTACCACCAGTTGCGGATCAAAATGCTGGCGAACCCCTAGGCCATCACAGCTGGGGCAGGCGCCTTTAGGGTTATTGAAAGAAAAGATACGCGGTTCCAGTTCGCTCAGGCTATAGCCGCAATGCGGACAGGCATAACGTTCCGAAAACAGCAACTGCTGATTGCTGTCCATCGCTACTGCAATCGCCAGGCCATTAGACAGCCGTAGTGCGGTTTCAAATGATTCGGCCAGACGCAGGGCGATATCGTCGCGGATTTTAAAGCGGTCGACGATGACTTCGATGGTGTGTTTCTTTTTCAGGTCCAGTGTCGGTGGATCGTCCAGTTCGTAGATTTCACCATCGATGCGGGCGCGCAGAAAACCTTGTGCTTTCAGGTCTTCCAGCAGCAGCACATGCTCGCCTTTGCGGTCATTGATCACCGGCGCCAGCAGCATCCAGCGCTCACCTTCCGGTTGGGCCAGCACTAGGTCGACCATTTGGCTGACCGTCTGGGCTTCTAGTGAAATATCGTGTTCCGGGCAGCGCGGAATGCCAACTCTGGCATAAAGCAGACGCAGATAGTCGTAGATTTCGGTAATGGTGCCGACAGTAGAACGAGGGTTGTGAGAAGTGGATTTCTGCTCAATCGAAATCGCTGGCGACAGGCCTTCGATATGATCGACATCGGGTTTTTCCATCATCGATAAAAACTGTCGGGCGTAGGCAGACAAGGATTCAACATAACGACGCTGACCTTCAGCGTAAATGGTATCGAACGCCAGTGATG
>CAIUWU010000213.1 GCA_903902945.1 uncultured Pseudomonadota bacterium | reverse complement strand
TCAACAAGGCTGTGTCCGAATTTCAGCCCAGCAAGCCAGCGCTTTTGCCAAGGAAGTGGCTCATGATTTCAACCCGCTGCATGATGAGGACGCCAAGCGTTTTTGCGTGCCGGGCGATTTATTATTTTCGTTAGTCCTGGATAAATACGGTTTAAGCGAAAACATGCATTTTATTTTTGCCGGTATGGTGGGCGATGGGATCCTGCTGAATTTTCCCGATACCGATGCTGAGCAAATTGAAGTGACCGATCATCAGGGCAAAAGTTATCTGCATATCGAACGCTCGGGCAAGGTGTTACAAAATCAGGCGCTGATCGAAATGCTGATTCGCGATTATGTGGCCTTTTCCGGTCAGAACTTTCCTTATGTGCTGGTGCCGTTGCTGGCTAAAGAAAAAGTCATGTTCAATATCGATCGTCCCTTGGTGATCTATGAAAGCATGACCTTAAAGCTCGAGCATCTCGACTTTATCGCCCCCAAACTGGAAATGCTGGAGCCGGTGATGGAAGTCAATGGCAAACGGGCCACGGCTTACCTGTATTTCCAGATTAAAGACGGTGATGAAGTTGTCGGTTCTGGGTTCAAAAAACTGGCGGTCAGTGGTCTGAGAGAATACGAAGAGCAACCGATGCACGACTTCGTTGAAGAATATCTGGCCCGCAAGAATCACTATCTGGCCAAACTGGCCGGTTAACCAAAAATGACGGCAAAACCCGGATCGGGTTTTGCCGTTACCATTATGGCGCTGATTGCAACTGTTTCAGCGCATCCGCTACCCGTTGAGCATCCTGAGCCGGATCTACGTCGTCATCAATTTTACGGACTACCAAATCGGGGTCGAGAATAAAAGTCCGGCGCTTGGCATATTTAACCACCGGCATTTTCACACCGTAGGCTTCAGTAGCCAGCGCATCGGGGTCTGACAACAGCGTAAAGTTAAGATGATATTTCTGTTGAAAAGCCTGCAGCGACTCGACGCTGTCGGTGCTGATGCCGAATACATCGGCGTTCTGATTACGGATCAGCTGAATCGAATCGCGAAAAGCACAGGCCTGTTTAGTGCAGCCCGGCGTATCGGCTTTGGGGTAAAAATACAATACAGTCCAGCCTTGTTGTTGGCGTGAGGCAAGATTAAATAGTGCCCCGGTCTGGGTTTTTAATTCGAACCGGGGCGCAACCTGGCCTACTTGCAGTGTTTCGGCCTGAACGGTGGTGTTAACAAAAGGCAACCATGACAAAAACAGAGTCAGGGTTTTCAGCAGCTTGTTGGCTTGTTTCATGATTTATTCCTGGTGATTAGAAGGCGGTAGCCAGCGTTGTTCAACCTTGATAACGGCAAGATTAAGCAAACGCAGATGTTTTTCTTCGGCAAACTGCAAGCCCAACGTATAAAAAATCGGCATCCAGAACGGATTGATCAGCAAACAACCGAGCAGGCTTTTAGCCGTTCTCAGCAGGTTTTTCAATGGATTAAATCCGTCTGTCAGCGTGTAGGTGGGATGTTGATTCAAGACTTCGCTGATCGGCGCCAGTTTAAAGGCGTTGTCCTCTAATTTTTCAATCGCCGGCAACCACTGGCGCTGAATTTTATAAAAATTAGCCCGAGCCCAGATTACCGAGACTACAAAGCTCAATGCCATTAGCGGCAGCAGAATGTGTGGTGGTGCAATAGGGGCAAAAATAGGTGCCATCAGCACCAGGCTATAGCCCAGCATTAAAATGTCTTCACCACGCTCAACGTCGCGATCGACATTTTTCACGATGACAGAAACGGAAGTAGTATTGCGGCTCAGATCAAGGGATGGTTTTGACATGACTCATACTCCAGCAGACAAACGAGCCGGCATATTTACTTATGCCTGTTTGGCTTGTCAATCGTCAGCCAATAAAAAAACCGCCAAGCCATAATATCCGCCCTATATCATGTCGCGAAGCGCTTTGACCGCCCGCTTATGATTGGCTGCCTGCAATCTAATCTGCTCGATATCAGAGCAGGAAAGCCCGGGGTAGGGGCGATATGGCTACAGACCCAGAACTAGCTATGCGGTCCTTGGCATCGACGATGGCTTTATGGCGGGCCAACCCGGTTGTGTGCAAATCAAAATCTGCTCCTTGAAAAAGCTGATCACCAGATCGATGGACTTCACCAATTTCGTCAGCAATTCTGGATTGAATTTGGCGGTCTCCTGCATCAAACGATGCGATGCCGAGCGGAGTAATGTCTAAATTCCACTGCTTAAACTTGTTGATTCTTCAAGCGCATTGCTCAACGCGAGCAACCGATGCCGCTGACTGTAAGATGCCTGTTGTTTATCACATCCCATAAGCTAATTTTTGATACAGTGCGTCATCGTAATTGATGTCGAGAAAACATTATGCGCACCACTGTCACTATTGACGACACGTTGTACCAAAAAGCCCTGGACATGGCCGATCCGGACATGGATAAAACTGAAATTTTCCGGGAAGCCATGCAAACCTTCGTGCGGATTCAGGCCGCTAAACGCTTGGCCGCCTTAGGCGGAACCATGCAGGAGATGGCCGATATTCCCCGAGATCGCCGACAAACCGAACCGTCTGCATGATATTGGTCGATACCTCAGTTTGGGTTGACCATTTCAAAAATGGTAACGAGGACTTGGTTCGGTTACTACTTTCTGATTCGGTGTTGATTCACCCGCTGATCGTTGCTGAATTGGCCTGCGGTACGCCGCCCGCGCCGAGAACCCAAACCCTGAACACTCTCCGCCAGTTAAGATTCTGTAATCAAGCCGGTTTGCAAGAAGTGGAAGATTTCATCGAATGCGAAGCACTGTTTGGCCTGGGTTGCGGACTAATCGACTTGCAGTTACTGGCCTCGGTTTTGATCACATCCGGCGCCAAGCTGTGGACGTTAGATAAGCGGCTGGCGAAACTGGCTGAGCGGTTTGGTGTGGCTTATCAAACATTGCCGACCAGGAATTGACTTAAACTCATTCCGTGCGGTTCGTTACCTCACCGCACGCTACGAGCAATGAAGGCTTGGCGGAGTTAATGCAGATGACGGTTGGTGATCGACGCCAGGGCGTCCAAGGCTGCTTCGAACCCTTGCAGACTGTGAAGTGATATGTGATAGTTATATACGACATATCTGCTTTGATAGGGATAAACTGTTTATTGAATAACAAATCGGTTCGAGATTAACTTGATTACTAATATAACAATAGAAAACTACAAATCAATT
>CAIUWU010000212.1 GCA_903902945.1 uncultured Pseudomonadota bacterium | reverse complement strand
GCCGGATCATAGACACCGTAGCATTTGCCCAAACCCATTGGCATGACCAACCGTCAGAATGTCGGGCGCAACGCAAAGATACGCCCCCGACATTGACTTTGATTGATTAGCTATGCGCCACAGCGGCAAGTGCTTTCCTTGCGATCAACGGAAGATCAACCAGAGGTCCATCATTAAGCGTGTCCAAATTGGAACCGTTTAAGGTCACCCTTCGCGCGGGTATAGCAATCCGCCAGGCAGCGATCAAACAGTTCGATTAGTTCATCAATGATTTCTTCATAGGTGCGTAAGAGAAAGGCAACCAGTATGGGGTACCGTCTTTCGGGCGCCGAACGTTGTAGGCTTTGGTTAGTCGATTGTTGGCCTAGCTGAGCCAGGAATTTGAGCCGGTTTGGATTTAGATCAGGAACATTCCAATCTTCAATGTGGTGCTGCCGAAGATATTCTATCTTCTCTATGCCATTTAGGATGTCGTCGGGCGTATTGGAAGTGGCGCCATATTTAAGCCAGTAAAGAGGTGTTCTGCCAATGGCGTCGTCAACATCAAGAACACTGTCCAGAAAGGTGCATGTGTCAGGTTTTAAAATGCTCGCCATTGTGTCATACGTTTGCTGTTGTGCGTGCTGTCGGGCTGAGATCACCAACCGTTCGAGGACAGTGACACCCGGCCTTAAAATCTTGCTCTTGTAGAGATGTTCGCACGCCATGGTGAACAGCAGCATGGGTTTGTCATGCTCCAAGGCCCGCTCGGTTAACCAAGCTTCTAACTCGTCAAAATCCGTTTGTTTCGCCTTGGCGTATCCCACAAAATCAACTATATCTTGGAGATGATCGGTCCGGGTATGCTCCCGTTGCCCATATTGAAGTATCAAGGCAACGGGAGATGTTATGTCCAGTTGCTTTGCCAGATAGCTGGTGACGGTCTGCGGGATGTGGGCAAGGTCGTCTGGACAATACCCCAGATAGCGCACTGTGCAAAGCTGTAAGGCAAAACCGAGACGGTTATGATCCCCCCGTCGATCCAACAGCAATCCCTTATCAATAGTTGAGAGCGTAAAAAAGGCGATTAAATCATCTTCTGGGATATCCGAAGGAAATCGGTTCAGGTTTTCTCTTTCCGATAATGATATGAATAATTCTTGCACGGTTTTTCCTAATTTTCCGACGCATTCACTACGTTGACCCTGTGGGCTGTGCATTTGGATCAAGGCCTAGCTGCACAAGCAAATACGGCTTTAATTTGTGCATTTGTAATTGAAATTGATTAAATGCACAACCTGTAATATGCTCACATCCTATATGCGCAAAAAGGTCAGAAAATGATCCCATCAAAAATTGGATATTGCCGGGTATCCACTACCGAGCAAAACATGACTGCCCAGATGGAGTTGCTTCACAAAGCGGGTTGCCAAGAGATTTTCAAGGAGAAATTATCAGGAAGTAATGTTCATCGGCCCGAGTTAAGAAAATTGTTGGATTACATCCGTAAAGGCGATACCGTCACTGTGACAAAGCTGGATCGGTTGGCACGATCAACCAAAGACTTATTGGGTATTGCCGAAGAAATAAAAAAGAAGGGTGCAGACTTTGAGGTTCTAAATATCAATTTGGATACAAAATCACCGACAGGGCAATTGATGCTTACTCTGCTGGCCGCCATCGCTGAATTCGAAAAGGGAATTATGCTGGAACGTCAACGGGAAGGCATTGATATCGCAAAAGAGGATGGCAAATACAAAGGCCGCAAACCGATTGAAGAAACGAAGTTGCAGCAAGTACAAAAGCTCGTTGAGGGTGGCATAAGCGTTAGCAAAGCAGTCTCCGAAGTAGGCATTGGCAGGCGCACTTATTACAAAGCTATCGAAGAAGGCCGGATTTAGCTCATATTTTCCTTAGCGACGTTTTTTTCAGAAACTCTATTACGACCTCAAG
>CAIUWU010000211.1 GCA_903902945.1 uncultured Pseudomonadota bacterium | reverse complement strand
GGGTTCGAACCCCCCTGGGGACGCCAGATTATTTTGTTATGCGTTGGTAGCGGATAACAATTTAAGCAAGAAAAAAGCTACCACAGTCTTAGTCCCCATCGTCTAGTGGCCTAGGACACCGCCCTTTCACGGCGGTAACGGGGGTTCGAACCCCCCTGGGGACGCCAAATAGAAAAGCTCTAAGTTATCTTAGAGCTTTTTTTTCGCCCGCAGTTTTTGAAAACGGTTATTCGGAACACTCCGAATAACCGTCGCATCGGGTTCAGGAATAGATGACGCGTTGAGCAGTTGCCTCAACGATCTCGCCGATCGTGAATGCGTTCTCGCCCTGTGATGAGAGAATTTCCAACGTGTTTGCTTCATCTTCGGCTGCTACACAGACGATCATGCCAATACCGCAATTAAACGTTACCAGCATGTCAGCCAGCTCTACATTTCCCTGTTGTTGTAGCCATACAAAAATATCTGGTAATTGCCAGGACGATAGATCAATGCGCGCGGAGAGATTGTCAGGCAAGACTCTGGGCAGATTTTCAGTGATGCCGCCACCGGTAATATGTGCCATGGCATGAACCGGAACGCTATTTAAAAGTGTCAGTAGTGATTTCACATAAATCCGGGTCGGGGTCAGCAATGTCTCGCCTAAGGTTTTGCCATTGACGATGGTGTCTAAAGTCAGCCCACTTTTTTCGATAATTTTGCGGATCAGTGAATAACCATTTGAATGGGGGCCGGATGAGGCAAGAGCAATCAGTTTATCGCCGGCTTTGACCTGGCTGCCATCGATGATCTTTTGTTTTTCGACAATACCTACACAAAAACCGGCCAAATCATAATCACCATCAGCGTACATGCCTGGCATTTCAGCAGTTTCACCCCCGACCAGAGCAGCTCCTGACAGTTCACAGCCTTTGCCAATGCCTTCAATCACTGCAGCGGCTGTATTGACGTCCAATTTGCCAGTAGCGAAATAATCCAGAAAGAATAAGGGCTCGGCGCCTTGAACCACGATATCGTTGACACACATGGCAACCAGATCGATACCGACAGTATTGTGTTGATTCAGATCCAGGGCTAGCTTCAGTTTGGTACCTACGCCATCGGTGCCGGATACCAGAACCGGTTGTTTGTAACGATCCAGTGGCAATTCGAACAACGACCCAAAACCGCCCAGTCCAGCCATAACACCGGCATTGCGGGTTTTCGCAGCAATAGGTTTAATGCGTTCAACCAAGGCATTGCCGGCTTCAATATCGACACCTGCGCTTTTGTAATTCAGGCGTTCTTGCTGTTGTTCGCTCAATGGAGACCTCACGAGAAATTAAGGTTAATAACTTTATATTGTACACTAGTTGGCATCGATAACCGATCAGCAGGGTGTTAGATGAAAGCAGCGATACGAGTGCTAATCAAAAAATGGATTTTGGTGTTGGGGTGTTTATGCAGTTTTGAGGTCACGGCGGTAGAGGTGCAGGGGCTCTACAATGTTGAACTGGTGGTTAAAAGTCAGTCGGCTGATGATCGTGTGCTGGCATTAAAGCAAGCCTTGTATGCCGTGCTGAACCGAGTCGTAGTAGCCGACAATATTGCCCAACTTGCCGTGGTTCAGAACATGCTGCAGAACCCCGGGAATTATCTCAAGCAATTTCAGTATGCAGATCTAAGT
Organism: uncultured Pseudomonadota bacterium; assembly: GCA_903902945.1. Taxonomy (GTDB): domain Bacteria; phylum Pseudomonadota; class Gammaproteobacteria; order Methylococcales; family Methylomonadaceae; genus Methylomonas. The sequence goes on along the minus strand of CAIUWU010000211.1, from coordinate 9,613 downwards.
GCCGACCAGCAAGAGCTGAATACCCTTCAAGGTCCTAGAAAGATGAATATCGAATTTGACGAAGAGCAGATTCTTAAAGCTTTGCAGGGGGGGCAGGTTGCCATCTGGGATGAGGTTAGGCCCGCCACTTTATTGTGGATAGTCGTCAATGAAGACGGCGAACAACAATTTTATAATTCTGACATGATGCCCAATTTTGAAGCCGAACTAGCATTGGCTTCCAAAGTTAAAGGCTTGCCGTTTATTTATCCCTTATTGGATTTAGATGAGCAGCAACAGCTATCCGCTACTAACCTGACCAGGCTCGATGCACAGACTATTATCAAGCTATCCTCACGCTATGAAGCGATCTCGGTAGCCGTAATCAGTTTTACCAAGCACGATAATTGCTGGCAGGGTAGCTGGAGTCTGTATTTTGATGGGCAGAAAACGGACTGGAGTGGCGTTTGTCAGCCGTTACGCTTAAGCATGCTGGCGGGTGCTGATAAGGTTTATCAGGTGTTATCCAATTACTATGCCGCCAGACCCTCAGCCCGCCACTAAGCTATCAATTGCGTAGGCGCCGGCATAGGTAATTACAAAATAGCTGAGCGCTACCACCATCGCCGCTGCCGTATTAATGAACAGTACCTGTCTGAAGATGCGGGCTATCAGCAGAATCACCCAGATCATTAAAAAAGCCAATATCAGGTAGCTGAACAGGCTTTCAGTGGTGGTTACCCAGAACACCACCGGTACCATCAGTACTGATATGGCATTCTGGGTAAATAAAATCGCGGAACAAACCTGCGAAAAGTTGTCATAGGATTTATTCAGCAACAAAATCCCGGCGATGAAGCCCAGGGTCAGCAAGGTTTCCAGAATAACTTCAAATATGGCCTCTATATCATCAGACATATTGAACTGGATGAAAAACATCACCGCAAAATAAAACAGCAGATTGTTTTTCAGAAAGGGTGCCGATTGAGGTAAACGCAGGACCTCGTTATTGAACCAGCATAGCGGTAAATAGGCTTTAAAATTATTCATCAGCCCGTCGCCCTCAAGAAATTAAGCGTCCTCGCCGATATAAAAATTATCTGTGGCTGAACGGTAAAGATCCTGTTGCAAACTGTGACTGTATTGATCATTCAGTGCCTGAACCAGATCTTTGCTTTGCTCTATCATGGCGACCAGTTTCTTGCGGTTCTTTTTATTTTTGCCTACCGGTGAATTGATTGGTAACAGTACTCGCCAGAAGCTGAGGCTTTTTTCGAATAACCCCGCCAGATCTTCAGCTAAATTCAGCTGTTTCTGACGCTTGTGTAACTGATTGACAATAAACTTGGCATGTACCCGGCTGACAACGATATGAATCGGGGTCAGGATCGCCACCATTACCAAAATGATGGCCGGACCGATAATCGGGTCGAGCAGTAAATCCAGAATCCCCATGGCGATTTCTGCAAACAACAACAGCATAATGAAAAAACCCAGAATGATCAGAGTTGAGGCATTGCAGCGCTCTTTCCAGGTAGTGATCGAATTCTCGACTTCATTAAAAATCACATCATCGATATCACGGATAGCTTTCTCCAGAGTGCCCAAAATCCGGTAACTACGATCATTGTTCAGATTGCTGATGCGCTGATCTATCAAAACCGGCTCGCTGTTTTGTGACAATACCAAAAACTGGCCGCTGTAAATGCCAAATTCCGCCAGACGTCTTTGCCAGGAGGCGACAATTTCCTGTGCTTTAAAGCTGTCAATGCTGATTTCTGAATGATCAACGACAAAGATAAATTTGTTGCTGTCCTGATGGGCGACGATATTGCTAACGGTATCAGCGAGTAACGCCGGTTCTACCTCAAACAGATCGGTGAATACCAGTACCAAGTCGGAAATGGTAATGACATGTTTCCTCAGTAGAGCGGTTGCTGCATTTTCGCTGCCGGGGCTGATAACCGGTGCGTCAATCACCAGCTTATTTTTCAGTTTGTTGCTGTTGACGGTAATCAGTTCCAGATAACTGTTCAGCTTGCTGCCTTCTCCTGCGCTGGCGTTTTCGATATCACGGCTGATTTGATAAAACGGCAGGCGGTGATCGGCATCGAGTGCATTGCCCGGTAGCGTCGCCGAGCTGGCTTGCGGGGTGTATTGCAGAACAGTGAACTTATGGCGTGAGCTGTGGGCGCTGATGCCAAAGTAACTGTTAATAAAATCGGATTTAGAAGACGAATAACCGCCCAGCGTACTGATCAATGGCCACCAGGATACTTTACGTGCTGTAGTTTCTTCGTTTTCGATCAGTCCCATTGCATATTCGACCTCATCGAGCTCCTGAAAGACTTTTACCGCTTTTTGTAGTACCGGGTCGGTGGCTGCAAATTGTTTCTCAATATTATTCAGATGCTTACTAACCGTTTTATCTGCCATGAGAGTGTCCTGCCTTTTATTATTATGTGGGGTGGTGTTAAGACTGCGGGAGTATACACTGATGGCTTAAATCGGTAAAAAATCTGCACGACTAATCCTGAATATCCAACTCCTTGAGTTTGCGTGTCAAAGTGTTACGTCCATAACCCAACAAAATCGCGGCTTCGTGTTTACGGCCATGAGTATGTTGCAAAGCGGTTTCGATCAATAAGGTTTCGACGGTCGGAATGGCGTGCTTAGCTATTTCGCTTTTACCTTCCAGCAATTGTTGATGAACCCATTGCGCGAAGATAGCTTCCCAGTTAGCGGATTCGGCGTTGCCAATACTTTCCGGACTGGGTTGCGAGAATTCGGGCGGCAGATCTTCGATATGAATTTCACGGCCTGATGCCATCACTGTTAGCCAGCGACAGATGTTTTCCAGTTGCCGCACGTTGCCCGGCCATTTGAAATTGCTCAGAAACGCCTCGGTTTCCGGTCTTAAGGTTTTAATTTCGGTGCCTAGTTCTTTGGCGCTCAGATAAAGAAAATGGCGCATCAATAAGCCGATATCCTGACGTCTTTCGCGTAGTGGCGGAATATGAATACGGATCACATTCAGACGATGAAACAAGTCTTCCCGGAATCGGCCCTGGGCGACCAGATTTTCCAGGTTCTGATGGGTGGCAGCGATGATCCGGACATTCACTTTAACCGAGGCATGCGCACCTACCGGATAAAATTCATTGTCGGCCAGAACCCGTAGCAGCCGGGTCTGCAGCTCCGCAGGCATATCGCCGATTTCATCCAGAAACAATGTGCCGTTGTTCGCTTGTTCAAAACGACCGATACGGCGGGCTTGAGCGCCGGTAAATGCACCTTTTTCATGGCCGAACAACTCCGATTCCATCAGGTCGCGGGGAATCGCTGCCATATTGAGCGCAATAAACGGCTGATCGGCGCGGGGGCTGTGTTTATGCAAGGCCTTGGCGACCAGTTCTTTGCCGGTGCCCGATTCACCATTGATCAAAACAGTAATATGGGAGCGCGCCAGTCGGCCGATGGCGCGAAATACTTCCTGCATCGCCGGTGCTTCGCCGATGATTTCCGGAGTGTCTTCAATTGGGCTGGTCTCGGTGCTGTCGTCTTTCGCGGCCTGTTCCTTGCTGTGATTGCAGGCTCTTTGAACGGTTTCCAACACTTCGTTGACGTCAAAAGGTTTGGGCAGATATTCAAAGGCGCCGCCATGAAACGCCGATACCGCGCTTTCCAGGTCGGAATGCGCTGTCATGATAATCACCGGTAACTCAGGATGCTTCTCCTGCAGAATTTTCAGCAATTCAAAACCATCCATCCCCGGCATGCGAATGTCGGTGATTAATGCCTGCGGTTTGTCCTGGCCGAGCGCCTTGATCAATTCGTTGGCATTGGCAAAGCATTGTGTATTGATGCCGGCTTTTTGCAGGGCCTTTTCCAGTACCCAGCGAATAGATTTGTCATCATCGACAATCCAGACTTTATCTGATGCAGGCATCCGTTAGCTCCCTTGGTTATTCATTGATTGGCAGGTAAATCGAAAAAACGGTGTGACCGGGTTCGCTTTCGCACTCGATTAAGCCGTCATGCTGGTTAATTAAAGATTGCGCAATTGACAGACCAAGGCCGGTGCCTTCTGGGCGGCCTGTAATCATCGGGTAAAAAATACGTTCCATCAATTCTGGAGCAATGCCAGGACCGTTATCGATAATATCGATTTGTACAGTTAGTTTGTGGTGTTTGCGACCGATGGTCATATGACGCTTGATCCGGGTCTTGATGATAATTTCCCCTGCATCATGGATGGCCTGGACCGCGTTGCGGACAATATTGAGCAGTGCCTGAATCAGTTGGTTTTTGTCGGCCATTAGTTCAGGAATGCTGGGGTCATAATCGGTTGTCAGACTGATATTGCTGTTGGCTTCGACGGTAACCAGTTGTCTGACTCGTTCCAGTACTTCATGAATGTTCAGGCTGTTTTTGTGGGCAGGTTTATTGGGTCCCAGCATTTTGTCCATCAGATCTTGCAGGCGGTCGGATTCGGCGATGATGATTTTGGTGTATTCCTTCAGTTCCGGATCTTGAAGTTCCAGATCCAGCAGTTGAGCCGCACCGCGTAAGCCGCCCAGCGGATTCTTGATTTCGTGGGCGAGACCGCGTACCAGCATCCGGCTGGTATTTTGCTGCGCCAGCAGTTGTTCTTCTTTGGTAATCCGCAAATGACGATCGACTTGTTGTAGTTCGATCAGGATTTCATTGAATACACCATTTTCCTGTAATGGGGTGGCGCTGAGGTTGACAGTGACAGACTGATTGATTCGATCCAGGATTAATTCACGGTCTACCAACGGTTCATTGTTCTTGATACGTTGGGTCAGATCGTCAAAGATCAGGGTTTGTGTGGTTTTAAACAGTTTCTGAATCGGAGTGTTGTGCAAATGTTTGGCGCTGTCGGCAAACAGTATTTCACCAGCCGGATTGATGTAAGTCAGTCGCAAGTCTCTGTCGAATAACAGAATGGCTTCGTTAATGTGATCAAGGATTTTTTTATACACGGTCAAGCGTCATTAAGGTAATTGCTAAATCACATGCAAATTACACGCCATATTTTTCAGACAGGCTGATTTCCGAGTAAATCAGCCTTGCTTAATCTAATAGCGGAGCTCACCCGATTTTATTTGCACCATAAAGGTGCTTTGTTAAGGCGGTTTAGGGGTCTCTATGACAGAGTTTTTCCGTACGATCGTTTTCAATACTGATGCTGTTATCGTTTTTGACTCGCCAGCGATAACGTAATTCCATGCTTTTGTTGATCAGGATCGCCCGTTCAACATCAACATAGCCATCTTCCTGAAAATTACGCCAACCGATATCGCGTTGTGAATGGCTGCGGATCGATTGATCAAGTACTTGCTCGACGGTCATATCGTCTTTGCAAGGTAGTTTTTTGATTAGCGCAGAGGCGTCTTCAGCAGTGATTGCCAGGCAAGGTTGATATAGGCAGAGCCAGCTGGCAAACACTAGAATAATTTTACGCATGTAATAATTCCTCACAGGTTATAGCCTTGTTCATTGTGTTGGGAGATATCCAGGCCTTCGGTTTCATCATGTTGATTGACCCGCAGCCCTAACGACTTATCCAGCAGTTTCAGCAACACATAACTGATACCGCCGCTCCAGGCCAGAATGGAAACCACCGCCAGCGCCTGAATACTGAGTTGTCCCAACATGCCGTGTTCGGCAATCGTGCCGATGCCCCCTAAAGATTCGCTGGCTAATACTGCCGTTAACAGTGAGCCGACGATGCCGCCGACTCCATGAATGGCGAAGACATCCAGTGTGTCATCGATAGCCAGATGTCGCTTCATCCAGTGCAAGGTAAAGAAGCAGCTGCAACCGGCTATTATTCCAATCACCAGACCTCCTAGTGGGGCGACAAAGCCGGCTGATGGTGCAATCATGCCCAAACCTGCCACCATGCCGGTAATTAAGCCGAGGCCGCTGGGTTTGCCAAAGCGAAGCCATTCGATAGTCATCCAGGCCAGAGAGCCGGCTGCGGCGCTCATATGCGTTGACAGCATGGCAATGCCAGCAGCACCATTGGCCATCAAAGCGCTGCCGGCACTGAAGCCATGCCAGCCGACCCAAAGAATGCCGGCGCCGGTGGCGGTCATGGTGAGGTTATGGGGTGGCATCGGCATTCTGGGATAGCCGCGACGGCTGCCGATCATCATGGCGCCAATCAATGCCGCAATGCCGCCGGATACATGTACGACCAGGCCGCCGGCAAAATCCATCACACCCAGTTCCGCCAGCCAGCCGCCACCCCAGATCCAATGACAGACCGGAATGTAGATCAGCAATTCCCAGCCGGCGACAAACCACAGTAAGGCAGAGAATTTGATTCGCTCGGCGACACCGCCGACGATCAGGGCAGGGGCAAAAATCGCAAAGGTGAGGTGATACATGCAAAACACGGTTTCCGGCAGGTTATCTTTAACGCTGTCGGCATTCAGTGACAGCAAAGATAGCTTGGATAGGCCGCCAATCAGGGCTTGCAAGCTGCCGCCATCACTGAGTGCTAGGCTGTAGCCGCCCAGCAGCCAGAGTACTGAGACTAAGGAGGTGATCGCAAAGCACTGCATTAGAATTGAGAGTACGTTTTTGCTGCGAACCAGTCCGCCATAGAACAGAGCCAGGCCCGGTACTGTCATAAACAATACCAGGCCGGAAGCGGTCAGAATCCAGGCTGTATCGGCGGCATTTAAAGGCTCGGCGCTCACTAAGCCGGGCCAGAATAGTAAAGTTAATACCGCTAAAAGGTTGGGTAAAAAATGGAATATGGGCATGGAGTCTCCTGCTATCGAGTTATGAACCACAATAGTGCGTTGTGGCAGCATAATGCACCATAGTAGAGCGTCAGGCAAACAATATCGATTCGCCATGTCAAATTCAGAGGCTAGACCTGCTTCAGGTTGCGGCGGTTGCTGCTAGGTTGGGTGAGGAATGGGTGTGGATAGACGTTATTGATTTTGCTAGGCGTATGTCAGCCGGTGCTTGCGGTTCTTGAGGCCTGGAGTGGTTGTTATTAAATCGTCGTTAGTTCGGGAGGTAACGGTTGGTCCGGCTGTTGAATGCGGGCAAGTACTTAGTGCTGATAATCGATGATCAGTGGTGCATGATCGCTAAAACGCTGTGCCTTGTAGATTTCGCTGGAGATGGCGGTGCTGGCAATCCCGGGGGTGGCAATCTGGTAATCGATGCGCCATCCGACATTATTAGCCCAAGCCTGACCGCGGTTACTCCACCAAGTATACGATTCATCGCTTGTATCGGGATGTAGTCGACGATAAACGTCTACCCAACCCAGATCTTGCAGTATCTTGCTTAACCAAGCGCGTTCTTCCGGCAAGAAACCGGAGTTCTTCTGGTTGCCGCGCCAGTTTTTTAAATCGATATTCTGATGGGCGATGTTCCAGTCGCCACAAATCACAATTTCACGGCCGCTGGCCATCAGGTCTGCCAGATGCGGATAAAACCGCTCCATGACGCTGTATTTGATCGTCTGCCGTTGTTCGCTGCTGGAACCGGAAGGCAGGTATAGTGAAATCACGGAAAGATTGCCGATCTGAATTTCCAGGTAACGCCCTTCGCTATCAATATCATCATGGCCCAAGCCGACGATTACTTTGTCCGCCGCCTGTTTGCTGTAGATACCCACGCCGCTGTAACCTTTTTTCTCGGCATAATGAAAATAGCCGAATAAGCCGTCGGGCTGCAGCATGGTTGTCTTCATGTCGGTGGCTTGAGCTTTCAGCTCCTGTAAACAGACAAAATCGGCCTGCTGGTTGCTCAGCCATTCAAAAAAGCCTTTGTTGCTAGCGGAGCGGATGCCGTTGAGATTGGCAGAAATAATGCGGGTCATGGTTAGTGAATTCCTGGCGATATAAAAAACCCCGCGAAGCATTTGGCTTGCGGGGCTTTTATTGTGCTATAGCCTGTCTAAGTCAGGCAACACCTTACAAGCTGTAGTACATTTCCAGCTCAACAGGGTGTGTGCTCATGCGCAGACGGGTTACTTCTTCTTTTTTCAGGTCGATGTAACCATCAATAGCGTCATTGGTGAATACACCGCCACGAGTCAGGAACTCACGATCGCTGTCCAGAGCTGCCAACGCTTCGTCGAATGAGAAAGCAACTTGTGGAATGGCTGCTTCTTCTTCTGGTGGCAAGTCGTACAAGTCTTTATCCATCGCATCACCAGGGTGAATTTTGTTTTGGATACCGTCAAGACCAGCCATCAACATTGCTGCGAACGCCAAGTATGGGTTTGCTGTTGAATCTGGGAAACGCACTTCGATACGACGACCTCTAGGGTTGGTGACGTAAGGAATACGGATAGAAGCAGAACGGTTACGCGCTGAGTAAGCCAGCATAACAGGCGCTTCGAAACCTGGAACCAGACGTTTGTAGCTGTTGGTAGACGCATTGGTGATTGCGTTCAATGCCTTGGCGTGTTTGATGATACCGCCGATGTAGTACAGTGCCATTTCAGACAAACCGCCATACAAGTCGCCAGTGAACAGGTTTTTGCCGTCTTTCGCCAAAGATTGGTGAACGTGCATACCGCTGCCGTTGTCGCCAACTAATGGTTTTGGCATGAAAGTCGCTGTTTTGCCATAAGCATGAGCAATGTTTTGGATGACATATTTCAGGCCTAATACTTCGTCGGCTTTTTTAACCAGAGTATTGAAACGTGAGCCGATTTCGCACTGACCCGCAGTGGCTACTTCGTGATGGTGTACTTCGACGGTTTGGCCGATTTCTTCTAACACCAGGCACATGGCAGAGCGCATGTCTTGGAAAGAATCGACTGGTGGCACTGGGAAGTAACCGCCTTTAATGCCTGGACGGTGACCGGTGTTGCCGTTGTCGTATGATTTGCCTGAGTTCCAGCCGGCTTCTTCAGAATCGATCTGATAAGAGCAGCCGCCCATGCTTGAGTTCCAGCGAACGTCATCAAAGATAAAAAATTCGTTTTCTGGGCCGAACAGTGCAGTGTCGGCGATGCCGGTAGATTGCATGTAAGCTTCGGCGCGTTTGGCGATCGAGCGTGGGTCACGTTCGTAACCTTGCATGTCTTTTGGCTCGATGATGTCGCAGCGCAAAATCAGGGTTTTATCATCGAAGAATGGGTCAATGACAGCAGTGCTTGGATCTGGCATCAGAATCATGTCTGATTCATTGATGTGTTTCCAGCCAGCGATTGAAGAGCCGTCGAACATATTGCCTTCTTCAAAGGTATCTGCATCGATAGTGTGAGCTGGGTAAGTAACGTGTTGTTCTTTACCGCGGGTATCACAAAAACGGAAGTCGACAAATTTAACGTCGTTTTCCTGAATCATTTTGAGTACGTTATCTACTGCTGACATCGGCCAAAATCTCCTAGAAAAATAATAGTTATGGTTATGGGTAAAACGGCGCTAACAATAGCACCAATTGTGACAAAGAGCTATAAAAACAAAGCTTCCGGTGACGTTTAAGATCACCGGAAGCTTTAAGCAATTTCAAAATAAGTCAGCTATCTGACTGATTAGAAAGTAATGACCGCATCTGCTGAAAACAGGAATTGGGTTTTCTGAACAGCTAAGCCATCGCTGCCAAAGCCAAATGCATTTTTGTC
>CAIUWU010000210.1 GCA_903902945.1 uncultured Pseudomonadota bacterium | reverse complement strand
CGTTTTGGTTTCTGTTTTTGAACTCGCCATATACATGATACCAACGCCAACGCCAGTAATTATGCCGAGACCAGCCCAAGCAACCCAACCTGGCGGACCAGCTTCCAGCGCAGGAGCAGTTTCTGCCAACTCTTCTCCCCACAAAGCACCAGCTCCAGCTAACGTTAATTCCATAGGATTATCCTTGTTAAAGCTTAGTAATTGCAAAAAATGACAAAATCAGATGTCTGGCTTTTGCGTAGGGTAGCATTAGATCGTTGTTGAATAAATATAAAAATGCGTCCATCGAAAATATGTCTACATTCGTGATAATTCGGATATAACTCAAATTAAAAATCTGATCAGCATCAACGATGTCTCTTTTATGACACTGCTCAATAACATCCATGATAATAGATTCTGTTTGACAATTATCACGGTTCTTCGTTATTTCATTAGCCTGTGTACATAATTCGCTACGAATCATTTTGGCAAGTTCTTTGTTCCGCCTAGCTCTGAGGTCATTAAGTAAAGCTAATCTTTGTTCGGGTCGTAAAATTATCATATTTTTACATACAATAAAACATTTCAATTATCGCCAACAATCTACCGAGATTAAATGCAAATAGCAAAATAACATTTTCATTCACAAAAGGTAAAATCTCTTCAATCCAGCGATGTCTAACGACGCGTTAGGCCGGGATGCACGACCAAGCCACCATGCCGCAGTGCCGGGGCCGACATGTGAAACTCCGCTCGTTCGAAGCACCCGTGCCGAGGTGCATGAACTTGTTATGCACTCTCGCGAAGGGCGCTTCGCTCTCATACCATGTTTTTCGCCTGCCGTCAACGAGCGCGGCCGGCATGGAACCGGGAAGAAGCAGCCCATCCTGGCCTAACGTCCGAGCTAAGCGGCGCGGCGGGAAAACGTCAACTACGGAGCCAAAACGTAACCCCGCGTCCGCTTGAGCGCCGGGTTGGGCGACGGACTAGAAAAGAGTGGCTCTGTCTCTTTGCCTTTCGCTCTTGGCTTTTTAACATACGGCCCTACCACGGCGGTTTGTCGCTCCGCACCGAAACCGCCTTACGAGTTACGAGTTATTTCAATGCACGGATTTCACGTTGAGGGGCGAGAACGCACGAACCCCACCAATTACCTGAATTATTAATAACAATTGCTTTGCTGTAATCACATAATAACTCAGTTATTTCACTGTCGTTGGTATAAAAAGTGAAATCACTTATATTCCAGTAAACAATATCACCAACCTTGCATTTGTCTCGGATTTTGGCGGGGAAATGAATACGCTATTGATTAACCATGTCGTTTTCCTTCAAATATTATACGGTTTGCGGGTTGGAACAAGCCGCAACACCACGAGTTACAACCAAAACTACAAAAACCGCGTGGTGCAAACGGATGCTTTCCTGCCCAACGCCCGAGCTAAGGGGCGCGGGCGGACGGAGTAGGGGAAAAACACCAAAGCGTAACCCCGCGCCCCCTTGAGCGCCGGGTTGGGCGGCGGACTAGAAAAGACGGGCTTTTGCTCTTTACTTTCCGCTCTTTGCTCTATATCATCCGGCGCAATACGCGGCAAACAGCTATTGCGCACCACACCCTATGATTTTTTCAAAAGCAATTTAGGCCCAGGATTTAATTGAACACGGTTTGACTCGCGTTCTTTTTTCCTCAGAGCATCTACAATTAGGTTAAGATCATTGCCATACCGTGCAGCATGCTCTTTTCGATAACGGCGAACTTCTTCAACGATTGGGTCATTGATCATCGTACATTCCTCCCAACTCTTCTGGCGAGCATAGTTGTGGACACGAATACCCGCAGGATTCTACAAGTCGAGTAATCGCCGCCTTTGTTTCAGCATTATTTATGTGTTTGAAGTTCCATGTAAGCAGGTAATCCGCGCCTTGTGCGGAGGCGATACCAATATGCAATGCGTCTTCTTCGCTTCCTTCCGGCACCGCGCCATTAGCTAGGAGCAAATTAGCTATCCTATTTGCCTCGTCTGAGATGGAAAGGCTCGAAATATCGGCAACTCTTTCAAGGCGTAGCTGTGCTGCTGACGGATCACCCCGGCCAATTTCTTCTTCTACTAGAATAGATATGCGAAGTTCAAATCTGTGTCGGTGGTTTTCCCACCAATCGTGCGTTATCGCTTGTCTACCCGCAATGACGATGTCCCTATTTGGTCGGGATGCCAAATAACTGATTACTGACGATTCAAGATATACAGTCGGTTTCATTATGCTTTTTATACATATAAGAAAACTAAAATGCTAGTAGTCAACCGCCCAACGACCCCGTTCAGCCGCCCGCGCAGGAAAAGCCAGACTGAACACGCCAAACGTTGACGCGGGTCGGCTGGAACGGCGGGTTAGGCGGGTGGGAAGAGAAACAATTGCCGGGGCTTCATGGATTTTGCTCTTTTGCTCATTCGGCGGATCACATCCTTGTATCCGCCCTACGGCCCTAGGCGGGTTGATAGAGATACGGTGTCGGACATTCATGGATTTTGCTTTTTTAATCCATTCGGCGCAATGTGTGGCAAGCATCATATTACGCCCTAACGGCCCTACGACATTGCCGAATTAGCGCACCTTACCTTGTTATGGCCCAATCATCCTTGCCAAATCCCGCCCCAACTCATAAAAGCATTTGGATCAGATTCAAGCCAGCCAAAACTCAACGCATCGGGATTCATCTGTCTGTGCCGCCCATATGTACTCCCTGAGGCAAAACTGACATAGGCCCCGTCACCACAAGAGTAATGGGTCGCAGTGCCATAAGCGAAGTAACCGGCCGGAATTGGGCACAAACCTATACACGTGCCAAAGTCGGAGCGAGGTCGATTGCCCAAAGATGGAGATGACCTCCCATGTCGATGCATTTGATAATGGCCTGGAGACAGAAACCCTCCGTAGGTAAAGCCGTCGGAAAACCAAGTAGCATTCGAATTGGCGAAGTAGCCAACATGCCCAACGAAGGAGCCGCCAATGAAGTGTCCGCACATGTCCCAACAGCCCCATGACATATCTCGTATTTCGAAGATCCGATCTACTTCGTCTGTATGTGGTGCTCCGTAGCCTATGATGACGCCTTCAGTTAGAAGATGACCGTTTTCATCGCCGCTAACTCCGACGTTGTGAGCGTGATTCGGGAAGGAAAATGAATCACAAAGGACTTCAGGTTGCGACCAGATGATGCCATCAGTTGAGAACCGGCGAATTAGATATGTCGATTCATTGTGATCATCAATAATGTCGAATAGAACAAAACTGTTTCTGGCAGGATCGAATTTAACGTCAAATGACCCTGAGGCGAGATCACTATTATCTGATGCGT
>CAIUWU010000209.1 GCA_903902945.1 uncultured Pseudomonadota bacterium | reverse complement strand
GAAGTTATAGCCAGCGGCTGCAAACTCTTTTACCAACTGCTCACCGTGAGCAACACCCGCGCAGAACACGATAGTTTTTTTCGGCTCGCCGAACACTTCATGGGTTTTTTTGATCCACTCCGAAACTATGTCGCCGGTAATCTTTATGCCGCGCTCTGTGGCTTCTGCCTGTGACCACTCGCCGGCCACTTTCTTGGCGCCAGTCATGTCGATCTGCTTTGCCACAAATACCCGCAAAGGAACAAGTCGCTTGCTTGCGATCAGTTGGGCATACGTTGGGCCGTTGACAACATTTGTGTAAACGTTTGCTAAGCCTTTTGTGAACGGCGTGGCTGAAAGACCAATAACTTTTACATTTGTGTTTGCCTTGATAAATTCGTTGATGAACGCTCGGCTTGAATGAGCCTCGTCAACAATCATCAACTTGGTATTCGGCAGTGATTGCTTGGCTTCGAGTGTTTGCGTGCTGCAAATCTGAATGGATTTGTACGTGTGATAGCGCCAGTGGCCGGCCATCATGACGCCATGGTCAATATCGTATTTGTCCAATCGCTCGCTGGTTTGGTCTACCAGCTTTCGACGATCCATTACCATCGCCGAACGATTGCCCTTATTAGCAGCAAGGTTCATCAGATAAGCGGCGACCTCGGTTTTGCCACCACCGGTAGCTAATGCCAGCATTTGAACTCTATGGCCTGCTGCAAATCCTGCCTGCAAATCACTAACAATCGGCTCTTGATAGTCAAATAACGTAAGCTCATTTGCCATGGCCCAACTCCGCCAGCTTTTTTTCAGCTTTTTCAGCGCGGCGCTTCCATGCGTTGAGCGTTCCAATGAGTTCGCGACGTTCGTTTTGCCAAGAATTCAAATGCCCTTGCAGGCGTTTATCCAACGCGGTGTTGGTATCGGTCAATCGTTTTATTTCTGCGGCGGCAGTTGTCAACTGGTCGTTAGACTAAAATACCTTGACGATGCTGTTAATCTCTTTCGTCAGTGACTCATTGACCGAAATGGTTTCGTGATAGCGGTCTTGCAGCTCTTCTAAATGTTCGGCCTCAACCTGCACAAATCCAGGCTTAACGTCTTCAGCAGATTCTTTCGGCTTTTCTTCACTGACTTCTTTAAACTCGCCTTCGATAATTTCAGGCTCTTTGGTTTGCACCTTTGACAGTGTTTCTTCTTCGGCTCGCTTTGCTTCCAGCTCTGCCGCTTTACGCTTTTTTTCAGCCTCCGCTTGCGCTGCTTTTTCTTCGGCTTCTCGCTTCAACTGCTCGACTTTTTCGAGTTGTTCAGGCGTGGCGTCTGAGATGACTTGCAATGCTTCATTGATAGTCAATATGTCGCCATCAGATGCTATTTTCAGCAGCTCTTTTTGGCTGGCAATTTTCATCAATTTAGCCGCGTGACGCCTTCCAAATGACGCATCAAATGCGTCATTTAAAACAGTTTCCCACTTGCCATGAGGCGTGTTTTTCTTCAATTCAATCAGCAATTCACCTGTACGAATTGCCTTGTTCAATGAATTCTTGGCATCAACAAGTGCCGAGTCCCAAGTTCTCTTGATTTCTGCAATCAATTGCTTGTCTGTTTTCTTTGGTAATGTCATAATTTCCTCGTTGTTTATGAAAGCCCCGGTAATGTTTTTGCGAACGCAGGGGCTTTTTTATGTGTATTTGTTTTATCTTTGTAATGCTTTTGCTACCTGAGCAGCTGATTCTGTTTC
>CAIUWU010000208.1 GCA_903902945.1 uncultured Pseudomonadota bacterium | reverse complement strand
GTGGCGTATTTTCCTGACCACCGACCATCCTAACGGCGCACCGTTTACCAGCTATCCGCATCTGATTCGCTTGTTGATGGATAAGAGCTTCCGTAACGACATGCTGGCAACGATACATCCCGAAGCGCAGAAAATGACCACCCTGGCATCGATTGACCGTGAATACACCCTCAATGAAATCGCCATCATGACGCGCGCCGGTGCGGCCCGCATCATCGGTTTGCAAGACCGTGGCGCGCTGAGTACCGGTAACCATGCCGACATTACCGTCTATACCGAAAATGCCGACCGTCAGGCGATGTTCAGCAAACCGGACTATGTCTTCAAAGACGGCGAACTGGTGGTGAAAGACGGCGAAGTGGTGAAAGTAACCTGGGGTACCACCCATATCGTTAAACCCGAATACGATCTGAGCATCGAAACCGAACTGAAAGACTATTTCGACCGCTTCCTGACCATGAAACTGGGCAACTTTAAAATCAGTGACGACGAAATTAGCGAAGATGGCCGCGGCAGTCTGACCGCCCATCCTTTACGAGGTGTAGCATGATTATTAATGGCGTAACTATCGACAATACTTTCGCCGAAGCGTTTCCGATGAAGGCCACCCGCGCCATCATCACCGCTCAAAACGAAAAATGGGCGATGATTTCCGCGCAAGCCATGACCGGCTTTGCCACTTCGGTAATTGCCTGCGGCTGTGAAGCCGGCATTGAACGCGTCTTGAGCCCAGAAGAAACCCCGGATGGCCGCCCCGGCGTGGCGATCATGATTTATGCGATGGGCGGCAAAGGTCTGGCCAAACAGCTGGAAACCCGTGCCGGTCAGTGCGTACTGACTTCACCGACTTCGGCCCTGTTCGCTGGTATCGAAGGCGGCAAACCGATTCCGCTGGGTAAAAACCTGCGCTATTTTGGCGACGGTTTTCAGATTGCCAAGAAAATCGCCGGCAAACGCTACTGGCGGGTACCGGTGATGGACGGTGAATTTTTGACCGAAGCTACAACCGGTATGGTTGATGCAGTCGGCGGCGGTAACTTTCTGGTACTGGCTGAATCACAACCACAAGCCCTGGCAGCCTGTGAAGCGGCTATCGAAGCCATGAAACAAATACCCAATGTGATCATGCCCTTCCCCGGCGGTGTCGTGCGTTCTGGCTCTAAAGTCGGCTCCAAATACCCGGCTCTGGGCGCATCAACCAATGATGCCTTCTGCCCTACCTTAAAAGGCATGACCAAAACCGATTTGTCACCCGAAGTGGAATCGGTGATGGAAATCGTTATCGACGGCCTGAGTAAAGCAGATATCGACAAAGCCATGCGTGTCGGGATTGAAGCGGTGTGCAAACTCGGTGCTGCCAACGGCATCCGTCGCATCAGCGCCGGCAACTACGGCGGCAAACTCGGCCCGTTCCACTTTCATTTACAGGAGATCATGGCATGAGCGCATTGACTCTGACACTCAAACAAGTTCCCGCGCAACGGGTGGACATGTCACCGCTGGTCTGTCAGAAACTGCAAGGCCTGAGCATCGCTGACATTGCGGCCCTGGAACTGCAAAACGGCAAAGCCAGACAGCGTGTCGATGCTTTATTCACCATCACCGGCAGTGACAGCCAGAATCTGGTCATTGCCAACAGCTGTGACAAGCTAGATTACATCGGTAAACAGTTGGAGGGCGGCACCCTTACAGTAGACGGTGATGCCGGTGCTTATCTGGGTCTGGAACTGAAAACCGGCACTATCCGGGTCAATGGCAACAGTGGCTTGTACAGCGGCTGTGAAATGAAAAACGGCCTGATCGAAATCAATGGCAATGCCGGCGACTTCCTCGGCGGCGCCCTGCCCGGCAATAAACAGGGTATGAAAGGCGGCACTATTCTGGTTAAAGGCAACGTCGGCGCCCGCGCCGGTGATCACATGCGCCGTGGACAGATTCTGATTGAAGGTAATGCCGGTGATTATTGCGGCTCACGGATGCTGGCCGGCACGATTGCCGTGATGGGTAATACCGGTCGCTATCCCGGCTATGCCATGCGCCGTGGCACCCTGCTGTTATGGCAAGCACCGCAGCTATCAGCCACATTCAATGATTGCGGTTCACATACGCTGGCTTTTCTGCCGATTTTGTTTGCCTCGTTCAGAACTCTCAATTCGCGCTTTGCCGATAGCAGCGCCGCTTTCAACCGAGTCAGACGCTACGGCGGCGACATGGCGGAAACCGGTCGCGGCGAAGTCTTGGTTAAACTCTGAAATAGCCCGGTAAACTGTTGCGCCAACCGCAACTGTTTACCGAGTCTCGCCATGCAGCCACCGCTTACCCCTCAGGACCACAATCGCCAGATTGAAGGCATGACTTATGTTTATCCAGTCATGTCGCGGCGGGCCGGTGGCTTGTCGATTGGTATTAACTTTAATCCCAACAACGCCTGTAACTGGCGCTGTATTTACTGTCAGGTGCCGGATTTGCAACGCGGTTCCGCACCGGACATCAACTTTACCCAGTTGGCCGATGAACTACAGCGTTTTCTCGATTATGTGCTGAACGGCAGTTTTTACAGTGATTTCCAGGTGCAGCCCGCACATCGGCAGATTAAAGACATTGCCATTTCCGGCAATGGTGAATCAACCAGCGTCAGAGAGTTTGCCAGAGCCATTCAGCTGATTGGCGAAATTGCTACAACGCACGGTTTGTTTCCGGGCTGTCGTTTTATTTTGATCAGTAATGGCAGCCTGATACATCACAGCGCAACCCAGCAAGGTTTGAAGACATTGCATCAGTTTAACGGTGAATTGTGGTTCAAGATCGACAGCGCCACTGCCGCCGGTCGCAAGCTGATTAATAACTGTGTGCTCAGTGACCGACAGTTGCTGGACAATCTGACCGTCGCCACCGGGCTTTGCACCACCCGCATCCAGACCTGCATGCTGCACTATCAGGAGGCCTGGTCGGAACAGGAACAGCAGGCCTATCTGGATTTACTCAGTCAGATCAAACAGCGCCAGCTGGCGATTGCCGAAATTTTGCTGTATAGCGTTGCCCGGCAATCGTTTCAACCGGAAGCCGGGCAGCTGAAAAGCGTAGATATTGATACGCTTAACGCCTTCGCCAACCGCATCAGAGCGATCGGCTACAGCGTCAAGGTAACGCCTTAGTTTTTAGAACGCGCCTTATCCCACCAAGTCTTCAGCACCGGCAGCAAGCGGCTCCACAACGGTTGCAGATTGGTTTTGGCAAGCGCCAGCAACTTGAGGGCGGCTTGATCAATGCCATGCTGTTTGAGTTTGGCGTCAAACGTTTCACTCCAGCGCGGATGCGGTTCGCCGTCGACATTGATGAATGCCTTATCGAAAAACCACATCTCCAGTACCGCCACCGTCCACATAAAGAAGAACGACACCGCCATCCCGGTACCGGCCAGAATCACCAGCCAGGCAAACATCGGATTCAGCTTGGTCAGCCACCAGGAAATGATATCCACGAGCAAGAACAGATACGGCATACCGATGGCAATACATTTGTATTTGGTGGTACTGGTTTCGGCAAAACTGAAAATCAGACCGACAAACATAAAAATAAAACTGATACCAAATAAATGGATATGCGATACCCGGGTTAATGAGCTGAAGGTCGCTCCGGTATCTTCTTGAGTCAGTTGTTTAATAACTTTGAAGTCATTGAAATTGGGTAAAGCGGTTTCGGCGTTATGACACATGACGCAACGCTGCTGCACAATCGCTTCTATACCGTCATCGACATAATCGTCTTTGTCGGCACCGTCTCGCACCCACTGAATAATCTTGAACCGCTCTTGCTCACTGGCATTCTCTTTCATGGCCCCGTTGAGCTGAGTTTCCAGCACGGTTCCAGAACGATTGCCATAGTAGCTGTAAACAATGTCATCGATTGACAGACCAAATTTGCCATCTGCCATGCCATGAGTGAACAGAATCTGAATCAGCGCTACCAGATAACCAATCGCAACCGTCGATAAATAACCTGTGAACAGTACCTTAACCGGAGTATCCAGTTGTCTTAATGAAGAAAAATTTTGCGCCATAATGCTCTGCCTTAGCCAAAAGAGGCTCTGATTATAACGGGCCTGAATCATCCAAAACTAAAATTCGCCGGTTTTTAGGCATAAAAAAAGGCCCTTGGTATCAAGAGCCTTCTGTTTTGCCGTATCCGAAAGGGATTTATTGCGGCGCGACATTTGTAGCAGTTAACCCTTTAGGGCCAGACTCAATTTCAAACCTGACTGACTGACCAGGTGACAAAGTTTTGAAACCCTCACCTAAAATCACCGAGTGGTGTACAAAAACATCTTCACTTCCTTCTGAAGGCTCGATAAAACCAAAACCTTTAGTATTGTTAAACCACTTTACAGTGCCTGTTGCCATGCGAAAAACTCCTACAAATTAAAACTAATAACCCCCTGAAACAGCTGTTGATAACCATCAAACCAGTATTTCAGGGAGGCGACATTGTACTGGTAATTGTCTTGCTAGGCTAGCCGTAAACCCGGATCAAACAGCAATCCACCAGGCTTGAAAAGCCTTGGTAGGGCCCAATATTAGCGCTAACTTAAATGACTACCCCTGAGGTACGCAAAATGCGAATGGACAAACTGACCACTAAATTTCAACAAGCGCTGGCCGATGCTCAAAGTCTGGCCTTAGGCAAAGACCACCAGTTCATCGAACCGCAACATCTGCTGTTGGCGCTAATCGATCAAGAAGGTGGCAGTATCAAACCCTTATTGATGCAGGCCGGCATTCAGGTTAACAGCCTGCGCAACGACTTGGTACAGGAGCTGGACCGGCTGGCTTCGGTCAGCGGCACCGGCGGTGATGTACAAATCTCCGCTGAACTGGCGCGCATGCTGAATCTGACTGACAAACTGGCCCAGCAACGTCAGGACAGCTTCATTGCCAGCGAACTATTTTTACTGGCGGCCATCGACAGCAAAGGCAGCCTGCAAAATCTGTTCAAACGTGCCGGCATCACCCGCGAGATCATCGAAACAACCATTCAGCAAGTGCGCGGCGGCCAGAATGTCAACGACCCTAACGCCGAAGACCAGCGTCAGGCGCTGAAAAAATACACTATCAACCTGACCGAACGCGCCGAACAAGGCAAGCTCGATCCGGTGATTGGCCGCGATGATGAAATACGCCGCACCATTCAGGTATTACAACGCCGCACTAAAAACAATCCGGTTTTAATTGGTGAACCCGGCGTCGGTAAAACCGCGATTGTCGAAGGTCTGGCGCAACGTATCGTCAACGGCGAAGTACCGGAAGGCATCAAAGGTAAACAACTGTTGTCACTGGATATGGCCGCGCTGATCGCCGGCGCCAAGTTTCGCGGTGAATTTGAAGAGCGCCTGAAAGCAGTGCTTAACGATGTCGCCAAACTGGAAGGCCAAGTGATTTTATTTATTGACGAATTACACACTATGGTCGGCGCCGGTAAAGCCGAAGGCGCCATGGATGCCGGCAATATGCTAAAACCGGCACTGGCTCGCGGCGAACTGCACTGTGTGGGAGCCACCACGCTGGATGAATACCGCCAATACATCGAAAAAGATGCTGCGCTAGAACGCCGTTTCCAGAAAGTTCTGGTTGATGAACCTTCTGTGGAAGATACCATTGCGATTCTGCGTGGTTTAAAAGAACGCTATGAAATCCACCACAGTGTCGACATTACCGATCCGGCTATCGTTGCTGCCGCTACTTTGTCGCATCGTTATATCAGCGACCGCCAATTACCAGACAAAGCTATCGACTTAATTGACGAAGCCGCCAGCCGTATCCGCATGGAAATGGATTCCAAACCGGAGTCCATGGATAAACTGGATCGCCGTCTGATTCAGCTGAAAATTGAACGGGAAGCGCTGAAAAACGAAAACGATGCCGCCTCCAAAAAACGGCTGGAACTGCTGCAGCATGAAATCGCCGATCTAGAAAAAGAATATTCCGATCTGGAAGAAATCTGGAAAGCCGAAAAAGCCTCGCTGCAAGGCGCAGCCAGCGTCAAAGAACGCCTGGAACAAGCCAAACTGGAACTAGAAGCGGCACGCCGCAGTCAGGACTATGCCCGCATGTCGGAACTGCAATATGGCCAAATTCCGGCACTGGAAAAACAATTGGAAATCGCCAGCGGCGCGGAACAACAGGAAACCACGCTGTTACGCAGTAAAGTCACCGAAGACGAAATTGCCGAAGTGGTATCGAAATGGACCGGCATTCCAGTGGCCAAAATGCTGGAAGGTGAACGCGAAAAACTGCTGCGCATGGAACAAGAATTGGGCAGCCGGGTGATTGGCCAAACTGAAGCCCTGAAAGCCGTCAGCAATGCCATCCGCCGTTCGCGTGCCGGTCTGGCCGATCCCAATCGTCCGAATGGCTCTTTCCTGTTTCTGGGTCCGACCGGGGTTGGTAAAACCGAGCTATGCAAAGCCCTGGCCGAATTCATGTTTGATACCGAAGAAGCCATGATCCGGATTGATATGTCGGAATTCATGGAGAAACATTCAGTCGCGCG
>CAIUWU010000207.1 GCA_903902945.1 uncultured Pseudomonadota bacterium | reverse complement strand
TCTAATTAACCCTGATTCATGCAAAAACTTAAAAAATTAGTACGGTATTGATAGTCTGCTTCGTCTTAGTTTCTAACCATTTTTAAAACAACCAGAGGGTTAGAGCATGACAGTTCGCACACGCTGCAATCGATTCAAATTAGGGCTGCTGAGTCTGGCGATCATCGGTCAGCTGCCAGTCGCAGCAGCCGAGCCAGTTACCAGCAAATCCGCAACAACCAGCATCCACTTTAATA
This sequence comes from uncultured Pseudomonadota bacterium, assembly GCA_903902945.1. Lineage (GTDB taxonomy): Bacteria > Pseudomonadota > Gammaproteobacteria > Methylococcales > Methylomonadaceae > Methylomonas. The sequence goes on along the minus strand of CAIUWU010000207.1, from coordinate 1,700 downwards.
TTCCCCGTCAGAAACTGATTCCGGCACTATCGGCCTTCGCGGAGCAAAGCGGGATTCAGTTGCTATACAGCGCTGAGCTGGCCGAAGCCAAACAGGCACCCGCACTGAAGGGCAGTTACAGCACTGAACAAGGTTTGCAACAATTGCTCAAGGACAGCGGCCTGAGTTTTCGTTTTGTCGATGCCGGGGTCGTGACGATTGAAAAGCAAACAGCGGTTCCGGCGCCGAAAGCGCTTGGCAAATCGGTTCAGGCAGAAACCGAGAACACGCTGGCAGAAACAGTCGTTACCGCCAATCCGGTGATCGAAGCGATTGCGCTGGATGCGTATTCCAGTACCTCGGCGGTGGTAACCGAAGATCAGATTCGTGATCAGAATGCACTGGATATTGCTTCGGCCTTAAAGAGAACCCCGGGTGTGCAAATGTCACGCTATAACCCGGTAGGTGCTTTTGGCGGTGATCAGGGCGGCGCGGTGTCGATTCGCGGTCAGGGTATGGGCAGACCTGGCAGTGAAATCAAAACCTATATCGATGATGTGCCTATGTATATGGCAACCTGGAGCCATCCGCTGCTGGATTTATTGCCGGTCAATGGCATGAAATCGATTACGGTCTACAAAGGCCCGCAGCCGCAGATCAACGGCAATAATTTTGGTTCCATCAATCTGCAAACCAAATCAGCGACCGAAGAAGGTCTTCATGGCAGTGGCCGTTTGTCAGGTGGTTTTTTCGGCACGATTACTGAACAGGCCGACATTCAGGGCAAACAAGGCGATCTGGATTTTGCCCTGGCGCAAGGCTACTCCAAGTCTGACGGCAATCGTAAAAACGGTTTCGGCGAATTGCGCAACGTGATGGGGAAAGTGGGCTATCAGTTCGACAGCCACTGGCGAACCGATGTGAATTTTCTGTATGCCGATAACAATGCCGGTGACCCGGGCCAGTATGGCTATCATCCCGCTAATCCCTGGGATCCCAATTTAGGTGACCCGATTGGTGAATATGTTTCTGTGGCCGGCATGGTGGCGGCCAGTGTTAGTCATGAACATGGCTTGGCAAAAGGTAAATTTACCGTCTACCACAATGGCGGTGACGGCAATTGGTTGAACCAGGGTATTTACTGGGCCGGCTGGCGGGATCAGCGCTCCAATATGAAAAGCCAGTACAGCATGGATGGTTTTCGCTGGAAAGAGCAATTTTCACCCTGGAAAGGCGGTACAGTTTTAGCCGGTATCGATAGTGAATGGCAAAACGGTCAGGTCAATAATTTTGGCTCGCAGACCAATAGTCTTGTTTACCATCTGGTGACGCCTACTTTCCGTTTAACCACACCGCATATTGCGCTGAATCAGGATCTGGTGCTGAATAATCAGTGGACTTTGGTGCCTTCGGTGGGGGTTCGGTACTATGACCATAGCCACTATCAGTCCAAAGCGGCTCCGCATGCCGGTTTGTCTCTGGTATCCAAAGACCTGACCCTGTTTGGCAATGTCTCGAATGGGGTCAATTACCCCGGTATCGATGTCGCCGCCAATTCCGGGGCTTTAGCTTATGTGCCTCTAAATCTGTTTAGTGGTGGCTTCCTGCCGAACTTTTCTGCCAATGGCTGGCGCAATATGTCGCCGGAAAATGTCGATCATGCCGAAGTCGGTTTAAAAACATCACCGTTTGATAGCACCAAAATCGATCTGAGTTTCTTT
>CAIUWU010000206.1 GCA_903902945.1 uncultured Pseudomonadota bacterium | reverse complement strand
GCGGTTTCTAGCAGCGGCTTTTCCACCTCTGCCAGCACCAGATTGTATAAACCTGAGAATTCATGTCCATTTAACTGAACAAAATAACCTTCAACACAATGTCGCACATGCTCAGACAAAGTATTGTCACTACCACTTACTGTATTGATACTTTTCACTTCCATCTATGCTCCATTTAGGCGACGGGTGGAATGATGTGATTAAACGCTGCGTTAACCAACGCCAATTGTTGCGCAGGTTGTTGTGCTTGATTGATCGCGATTTTTTGACTGGGAGGCAAATCACCAAGATGTTCGAAATACCAGCCGATATGCTTGCGGGCGATTCTAACACCACTATCAAAACCGTAAAAACGGTATAGATTATCTAAATGCTGATTAATAACCGCTTTGACTTCTGTCAAATTCGGTGGCAAATAGCTATTGCCCTGTAATTTAGCGGCCAGTTCCGCAAAAATCCACGGTCTGCCTTGTGCAGCGCGACCAATCATCACCGCATCCGCTCCCGTGTAATTCAAAACCTGTTGCGCTTTCTCAGCGCTGTTAATATCGCCATTAGCAATGACCGGAATCCTAACCGACTGCTTAACCTGTTTAATCGTCTCATATTCAGCATGACCATTAAACTTGCAAGCCCGACTACGGCCATGAATCGCCAACGCCTGAATGCCCTGCTGCTCAGCGATTTTGGCGATGCTAACGGCATTACGATTCGCCAAATCCCAGCCAGTACGGATTTTCAAGGTCACCGGCACCTCAACCGCATTCACCACCGCCGACAAAATCCGCGCCACTAAAGCTTCGTCTTTCAACAACGCCGACCCCGCCGCCACTGAACAAACTTTCTTCGCCGGGCAACCCATATTAATATCAATAATCTGCGCCCCGCGCTGACAATTGAGTTTTGCCGCCTCAGCCATTTGCTGCGGATCAGTGCCCAAAATTTGCACCGAACGCAAACCACTATCATGGCTGTAATCGGTTTTTTTTAAGGTGCGAGGATGATGCTGCAAGTCGGTTTTAGAAATCACCATCTCCGACACCGTCAAACCAGCCCCAAACTGGCTACACAACTGCCGAAACGGCCCGTCGGTAATGCCCGCCATGGGTGCAAGAATCAGATTATTGGGAAGTTGGTAAGAACCAATGTGCATGAAGACCACAGCCAGCAAAAAAGGCTGGGCATAATACCTGAAAAGCGTGTTTTTATCGAGAAATGCCCACGTAAAAAGGCAAGTAAATGTTTTCCCCTTTATGTCCTTATCACTTGCAGTAAAACCATGCTTTAAAAACCATCTAAATTAGCTATCCGTTGTAATCAATAGCTATCAGTTGTTGTTCAGCTGCATTCCCCAAATAATCACGGATCGCCGAAAAAAATGCTGGCCAATGCTGATTATGGTCTTTTTTCAATACCGCCTGAGCTACTCGCGTTCTGGCATCGTCAACTGAATAACCTTTATCTATCATCCCTTGAAGCTGCAAATTCAATTGATTCAGCACTGATTTTCGTAAGTTCTTCAAGCGAATGGAGTCCAAATTCAGACTATCAATTGTCGCCTGTGCCTTAGTGACATCCATGCCGGCTTGATTACAGTTGCCTTCATCGACTGATATGGCACCATCCGAGCGATTAAAAGCAAATAAACCGGGCGAAGCCGGTAAATGCAACGGATTGAAAATGCGGTCATCACAATTGTTCTCGCCTTTGGGCACATC
>CAIUWU010000205.1 GCA_903902945.1 uncultured Pseudomonadota bacterium | reverse complement strand
CGGCAGGGATGCCGCTGGCGGGCAGAGGGTCAGGAAGACCCTTCTGCCCGCCCCGGGCTCAGGCCTGGCAGCGCAGGAAGTCAGCGGCATCGGGGCGGCATTTCTTTGGGTACTTTCTTTGGCCGAGCAAAGAAAGTACCGCGCCCGCCGGTGCGCAAACCGGCACTAAAACACCGCGCGCAGCGCACAAAACCAACAAGCCACGCACCCACCAAAAGCCTAAAAACCAAGCAACCAATACCAAAAACAGCAAACTCCCAGGCCTCCTGCACTCTGGATCCCGGCAATCCCTGCCGGGATGACGTCTAAAGCCTGATGTCCAGCCGATCACAGCAGAAACTAGCTGTCAGACTCAGAATCCGCTGCCAATTGTTCACTGCCAGTTTTGGGTAATTTCTTTTTGACCTTTACCCCCAACTCCTCAAATGCCTGCGCCTGAGACCGCAAACCGCCCCGCCCTTCCAGTTTGGTCACAATGCCATCATAGGTTTTGTGAACCGTATTCAGCTGATTACCCAGTTTTTCGATATCTTCGACAAAACCGCGAATTTTGTCATACAGACTGCCAGCCTTATCGGCAATCAGCCGGGCGTTTTCGTTTTGCTGTTCATAGCGCCAGATATTCTGCACCGTGCGCAGCGTCGCCAGTAAAGTGGTGGGAGTAACGACCACAATTTTGTGCTCGAAGGCATCATTGAACAGTTTTTCATCGGCCTGAAAAGCGGCCAGAAACGCAGCTTCAATAGGCATGAATAGCAACACAAAATCCAGTGAACGCAGACCTTTCAGACTGCTGTAATCTTTACCACTCAGACTCTTGATGTGATTGCGCACCGCTTCGGTATGCTGTTTCAGTGCTTGATTGCGCTCGGTTTCATCCTCGCTGCTGCAATAGCGTTCGTAGGCCAGTAACGACACCTTGGAATCAATAATGATGTCTTTATTTTCCGGCAAACGCACGATCACATCGGGTTTGAACAATCGATGGTCTTCATCACGAAACGCGCCCTGGGTTTCATATTCAATTCCCTTGCGCAAACCGGACTGTTCCAGCACTTTTTCCAGAATCATTTCCCCCCAGTTGCCTTGTGCCTTGTTGTCACCTTTCAGGGCTTTGGTCAGATTGAGGGCTTCCTGATTCATCTTGGCGGTATCACGACGTAAAGACAGAATTTCTTCGCGTAAGGAAATTCTGTCTTTGCTCTCGTTGTCGTACACCGTTTCAACCCGGGTTTTGAAATCGCCCAGTTGCTGTTTCAGTGGCGCCATCAGATTTTCGATACTGAGTTTATTCTGTTCGCTGAATTGCTTGCCGCGCTCTTCAAAAATCCTGTGGGCGAGATTTTCAAACTGGGTTTTTAATTGCGCTTCGGCTGCTTGCAGCAAACCGATTTTTTCCTGATGACTTTTGGCCTGTTCCTGTTGCCGCACCAGTAATTCGGCATTTTCGGTTTTAACTCTGATCAGTTGCTGCTGCAGGTTTTGACACTCACGTTGTTTGTCGTCCAGCTGGGCCAGCTTTTGCTCGGTAACTGCCTGTTCGATTAACAGCCGTTGTAATGATTGCCGCTGTTTTCTGCTCAGCCAGAAATGACCGCCAAAGCCGGCCAAGGCCGCCAGTAGCAGCGGCCCCAGATTGTGTATGCCATCCATCACAGGGTTTTGAACACCGCTGCCGCTGCGGCAATTGTTGCTTCCAGATCGGCATCGCTATGCGCTGCGGAAACAAAACCGGCTTCAAAAGCCGATGGCGCCAGATAAACACCCTGCTGCAACATGCCGTGGAAAAAGCGTTTGAATCGGTCCTGATCACATTGCATCACCTGGGCAAAACGGCTGATGCTGGCTTCCTGACTGAAAAACAGTCCGAACATGCCACCGACCTGATTGGTGGTAAAGGCAATTCCATGCTGATCAGCAGCGGCTTGCAGACCTTGCAACAACTGAGTGGTTTTGGCTGTGAGCTGCGGATAAAAATCAGGCTGACTGATTAACGCCAGGGTTTTAAGACCGGCCGCCATCGCCACCGGATTACCCGACAAAGTACCGGCCTGATACACCGGACCTAGCGGCGCCAGATATTCCATAATGTTGCGGCTGCCGCCAAACGCACCGACCGGCATACCGCCGCCGATGATTTTGCCCAGCGTGGTCAGATCGGGTTTGACCTGATACAAACCCTGGGCACTGTGCAGATCAACCCGAAAGCCGGTCATTACTTCATCAAAAATCAGCACGCTGCCGTACTGATCACACACTGCACGCAGCGTTTCCAGAAAACCCGGTTCGGGCGGAATGCAGTTCATATTGCCGGCCACCGGCTCAACGATAATGCAGGCAATCTGCTCACCCAGCTCGGCAAATGTATTTTTGACCGCTTCGCTGTCGTTGTAAGTCAGGGTAATAGTGTCAGCAGCCACGGCGGCAGTCACGCCCGGTGAACTGGGTACGCCAAAGGTCAGCGCTCCGGAACCGGCTTTGACTAATAAAGAATCGGAATGGCCGTGATAACAGCCTTCAAACTTGATGATCTTGTCGCGACCGGTATAGCCGCGCGCCAGACGAATCGCACTCATGGTGGCTTCGGTGCCGGAGCTGACCATGCGCACCAGTTCAATCGAAGGCAGCAATTGGCAGACTTTTTCCGCCATCAGGGTTTCGATTTCAGTCGGCGCCCCAAAACTCAGGCCTTGCTCGGCGGTCTGTTTAACTGCCGCTATCACTTCGGGATGGGCATGACCCAGAATCATCGGTCCCCAGGAACCGACATAATCAATGTAACGCTGCTGCTCGCTGTCATAGACATAAGCACCCTGGGCGCGACTGAAATACACCGGGGTACCGCCGACACCACTGAAGGAACGAACCGGCGAATTGACACCGCCAGGAATGAATTTTTTGGCCTGAGAAAATAGCTCTGTTGCTTGGGTCATAGTTTTATCGGCATTAACGGGAGAAATGACAGGTGAGCCATAAGACTCACCTGCGGGCTGACAAGTTTATTGCGGTTTGCCAAAGATCTGCGGACCTTTGAACTGTTTTTTGTTTTGCAGACAAAAGTAAGTGGCGGTATCGAATTTGATTTGCAAAGTCCGCGTGTCTTCACCATTTTCGATGTATTTTTCGGCATCGACTTCGGTCAGATTGTCAGCAATGTGCTGAGCGATACAACCACAACTTTCTTCGGCACGTTTTTTTTCGATATCAGGATTGACCGACACTTTCAATTCACGTTCCACACACACTTCGGTGAATTTTTCCACAAAGTCTGCTTTAACCGATTTGCTGGCTTCGTCTTTGATTTCGACATCCGGTTTCGGTTTGTGTACTGCCGTAGTAGCGGCAGGCGTTTTTGCCGTTTCAGGTTCCTCGCTGGAGCAACCGGTCACAAACAAAGTCAGACCACTAACTATTAAACCAATCAATACGCGTGAGCTGGGGGTGTTTTTCATGATGTTTTCTGAGGGTTTAGTTAAGTAAATCGTCCAGCAAAGGTTTTAAGGCCTGCTGCTGACGCTTTTGTTGCAGCCGGTTGGCAAAAATGATGCTTTTTAACTGATTTAACGCCAGATTGAAATCGTCATTGACAATCAGGTAATCGAATTCGGCGTAATGGCGCATTTCGGTAACGGCGTCGCGCATGCGTCTGGCGATTACCTCGGCATTATCCTGACCGCGATTTTGCAGTCGCTGATTCAAAACCGCGATCGACGGCGGCAGAATGAAGATTGATACGCATTGAGGCAGCATGGTTTTGACTTGCTGTGCGCCTTGCCAGTCAATTTCCAGAATCACATCCTGGCCCTGAGCTAGATTGGCTTCGACCGTTTGCTGGGCAGTGCCGTAAAAGTTGTCAAACACCTGGGCATGTTCCAGAAAGGCGTTTTCGGCAATCATGCTTTTAAACTGATCAATACTGACAAAGAAATAATCAAGCCCATTTTGTTCGCCGGGTCGGGGGGAACGGGTGGTGTGTGAAACTGAAACCGCCAAGTGTTCGGTGTCGCGTCGCAACTGTTTGACCAGACTGGTTTTACCTGCACCTGAGGGGGCCGAAATAATATAGAGTGTGCCAGTTGCCATGTTTCCTTTATATGCTGATTTTTGCAGTCGGCCATTCTTTTATGATAACGATGAAGAGTCAAGCCAAAAAAAGTCACTGTGATATTATGAACTGCCTTTCGAACTGGATCTTTGATCACCAATGAGTGCTATTTGGAATAATTGTCTGGCCAAACTTGAACACGAAATTCCTACTACGGATTTCAGTACCTGGATTCGTCCATTACAAGCGATAGAATCTGAAAGTCACCTCAAATTGCTGGCGCCGAACCGCTTTATTATCGACCACATCAAACAGCATTTTCTGGCTACCATTACCGATGTGGTTGGTGAGTTCTCCAATGCCACACTAACGGTTCAATTTGAGATTGGCAGTAAAAAGTCTCCTGCCGTTGCACCACCGCCTCTGGCGCCCAAAACAGGTGCCGCCAAAAAAAATCAGGCCAATTTTTTAAACAAAGCTTTTACGTTTGAGAGCTTTGTGGAAGGTAAATCCAATCAGCTGGCCAGAGCGGCTTCAATGACTGTGTCCGACAATATCGGCAAGGTCTATAACCCGCTGTTCATCTACGGCAACTCGGGGCTAGGCAAAACTCACTTGATGCACGCAATCGGTAATGCCGTGTTACAAAAAAATCCCAACGCCAATATCGTTTATCTGCATTCCGAGAAATTTGTTCAGGATATGGTCAAGGCGCTGCAGCAAAACAGCATCAACCAGTTTAAAGATTACTATCGCAACATCGATGTATTGCTGATGGACGATATTCAGTTTCTGGCCGGCAAAGAACGTTCTCAGGAAGAGTTTTTTCATACCTTTAATAATCTGCTCGATCAGAAACACCAAGTAGTGCTGACCTGCGACCGTTATCCCAAAGAAATTGAAGGTCTGGAAGATCGTCTGAAGTCGCGCTTCAGCTGGGGACTGCCGATTGCAATCGAACCGCCCGATCTGGAAACCCGTACGGCAATTCTGATCAAGAAAGCACAGCAGGTCGGTGTGACACTGGATCAGGAAATTGCCTTTTTCATTGCTAAGCGAATTCCTTCCAATGTCCGTGATTTGGAAGGTGCTTTACGACGGGTAGTCGCCAACTCACAGTTTACCGGCCGGGAAATCACCCTTGAGTTTACTAAAGAAGCTTTACATGACCTGATCAGCTTGCAGGATAAACTGGTCAGTATCGACAACATTCAGAAGACGGTGGCCGAATATTTCAAAATCAGGCTGGCCGATCTGTCATCCAAACATCGCAAGCAATCGATTACCCGGCCACGGCAAATTGCTATGTCGCTGGCCCGTGAATTGACCTCCCACAGTTATCCAGAAATTGGCGATGCTTTTGGTGGCCGTGACCATACGACGGTCATCAACGCTTGCAAACGGGTCGCAGAATTAAAAGCGGAAGATGTCAAAATGGCTGAGGACTACCAGAATTTGCTGCGTACTTTGTCACATTAAGCCTGTGTGAATAATGTGTGTTAAACAATCGGTAAAAGCTGTGGATAAAATGTGGCCAAATTGGTCTTGCCTAGTTATCCACAATTGACCAACAGCCGTAACCGGGTTTTGTCAACAAGCCTGTACATTAGTTAAGAAACTGTTTTTAAAGCTAAAAATTGCATTATCCACAGCTTTTTGGCTGTCTAGTAATAACAATAAATTAAAAAAATATTTCAATGTTTATTATTAGCGCTGTGGAAATTGATTTTAATCTGCCTGTTTTTGTGACTGTTTGAAGTAGCCAGGTCGAAAAATTTTTACAAGCAGCTAATCTAAAAATTTTGAAAATCCGCTACCGGGTTTTGATGATCATTCACGGAGGGTGTGAATAAATTGGGGTGAACCCCGCTCACAAGATGTGGATAAACTGTAGTGAAATTTGCTTATTGCTGTTATCCACAATTGATCAACAAGCGCAGAACCCGATTACCAACAATGATAAAAACCCTATAACATAATGATTTTTAAAGATTAAATAGCCTTATCCACAGCTTTTTGTTTATGTAGTAATAACAATAAATTAAAAAAATTTATATGAAATTTATTATTAGCCGCGACCAAATTTTGATTCCGTTACAACAGATTGTCAGTGTCATTGAAAAACGACAAACCATGCCGATTCTGTCGAATGTGTTGTTACAGCTGAATAATGATCAGTTGGTAATGACCGGAACCGATACCGAAATTCAGATTGTTGCCAAAATCAATATCGATACGATACATAACCCCGGGCAAATTACTGTGCCGGCACGTAAATTTCTGGATATCTGTCGCTTATTGCCAGCTAACGCCGAAATTCATTTCGAATTGCAGGATGACAAAGTCAAAATCAATGCTGCCCGCAGTCGCTTTTCATTAAGTACCTTACCTGCCGAGCACTATCCGGAATTCAATGAATCAGCCAGTGAATATCAGTTTGTACTGAATGCCGGCAAGCTGAAAAAAGCTTTGGATAAGACCTTATTCTGTATGGCCAATCAGGATGTGCGTTATTACCTGAATGGTTTACTGCTTCATATCAGTAACAGTCGTCTGAAACTGGTAGCTTCTGATGGGCACCGGCTGTCGATTTATGAAGACGATATCGGCCATGCAACCGGCCATGAGGCCAGAATCATCATTCCCCGCAAAGCGGTACAGGAATTAAACCGTTTGTTGGATGACCCGGAAGCGGAAGTCGATATTCAGTTTTCCAATAATCACATCAAAGTGTTTTACAAAGCAGTGGTGTTTTCTTCCAAACTGATTGATGCCAAGTTCCCTGATTTCAGCAAAGTGTTCAGTCAGACTTTTTTGAGTCCTTTGCCGATTAATAAACAAAGCTTGCGTGAAGCCCTAACCCGGGTAGCGATTTTGTCCAATGAAAAGTACAAGGGGGTAACTTTTGACATCAGCGCCGATTTATTGAAACTGAGTGCTCATAATCCTGAGCATGATGAGGCCGAAGAAGAGGTATCGATAGATTTTCAGGGGGCGCCGTTAAGCATTGCCTTTAATTCGCAATATATTCTGGATGCCGTCAGCAATCTTGATGCTGATACCGCGATGATTACGATCGCCGCCAATGCCAGCAGTTGTTTCGTGGAAGAACCCGAATCAGCTACTTTCCGTTTCGTGGTCATGCCGATGCGGATGTAAGTAGCGGATATGCCGCTAATCAAACTGGATATTTTTTCATTAAGAAATATCCAAGCGTTAAGCCTGACCCCCTGCCCCCAGCTTAATTTGCTGATCGGTGCCAATGCCAGCGGCAAAAGCTCGCTACTGGAAGCCATCTTTATTCTGAGCCGTTCACGGTCTTTCCGTACCAGCCAGCTGAAACAGGCGATTGGTTTTGAAAGTCCTGAACTGATCATCTCGGCTCAGAACCGTTATCAGAATGGTTCGGTCGCAACACTGGGAATTCGGGTGGATGGCAAGCAGACCGAAATCCGTATCGATCAGCAACACCGGCAACGCGCCGATTTGGCCTATGCGTTGCCAGTGCAACTGATTCATCCGAAAAGCTATCAACTGCTCGATGCAGGTCCTCAGACTAGGCGCGAGTTTTTGGACTGGGGCATTTTTAATCATCACCCATTATTTTTGCCAGCCTGGCGTAGTTTCAGCAAAGCCTTGCAACAGCGAAATGCCTTGTTGAAAACCCGTCAGACCCAGCAGTTGATGGCCTGGAATAAAGAACTTATCCAGTATGGGATTGTGGTAAACCAATTTCGACAGCAATACATCACTGCGTTGCAGCCGGTATTTCTGGAACTGGCTAATTATTTTCTGGCTTCGAGCAGTATTGAATTACGCTTCAGTTCAGGCTGGGATGACCAACGCGATTACGCCGAAATTTTGGCTGGCGATCTGATGCGTGATCTGAAATATGGTTTTACCCACAGCGGCCCACATCGGGCCGATTTTTTAACTTTTCACGATAAGCGTCTTGCCAAAGATTACTTATCCAGAGGTCAGCAAAAATTATTGATGCTGGCTTTGATGCTGGCTCAGGTCAGTTTGCTGAATCAGAATGCAGCTAATCGCTGCATAATTTTGATTGATGATCTAAGTGCTGAATTGGATTTAGAAAATAAGTCAAAATTGCTAAAATACTTGGCTCAACTTGAATGTCAGGTTTTTATAACGGCTACCAGCTTGGAAGAATTTGGCGATCTTTCAGTTTTAAACCAATACCAAGTGTTTCACGTGAAACAAGGTGATGTTGAACAGCCTTGAGGTTTCATGTGAAACACTATTACTACACCAATATGCATATCCAATGTTTTTACCAATCAGTAAGAACAAACGCCGATTGTTGTAAAACATCAGAAAAATGGAAAACACCATGAGTGAACAATACGATAGTAGCAACATTACCGTTCTTAAAGGATTGGACGCAGTCAGAAAGCGTCCGGGTATGTATATCGGTGATACAGACGATGGTTCAGGCCTGCATCACATGGTGTTTGAAGTAGTCGATAACTCGATTGATGAAGCCTTGGCTGGATACTGTAAAGGTGTCGATGTGGTGATTCATGAAAATGGCTCGGTTTCCGTCTAGGATGATGGCCGCGGCATTCCGGTCGATATTCACAAGGAAGAAGGACGCTCGGCAGCCGAAGTCATCATGACTGTGCTGCACGCCGGCGGTAAGTTTGATGACAACGCCTACAAGGTGTCCGGCGGTTTGCATGGTGTCGGCGTTTCGGTGGTTAATGCATTGTCAGAAGAGCTGACCTTAAAGATTCGCAAAAACGGCAAATTACACCTGCAGAAATATATGCTGGGTGAACCGGTTGCTCCGTTAGCCATTGTCGGCGATGCCGAAGGCAGCGGCACTTACATCAACTTCAAGCCTAGCCCGACCATCTTTACCAACACTGAATTTCACTATGACATTCTCGCCAAACGGCTGCGTGAACTGTCATTTCTAAACTCCGGGGTCCGAATCAGCCTGCGTGATGAACGCACCGGCAAAGAAGATGTCTTTGAGTTTGAAGGCGGCATCAGCGCTTTTGTGCAGAATTTGAATAAAAACAAAACACCATTGTTTGAAAAAGTCTTTTACTTTAAAGCCGAAAAAGAAGGCGTCACGGTGGAAGTTGCCATGCAATGGAACGACTCTTATCAGGAAAACGTATTCTGCTACACCAACAATATTCCGCAGCGCGATGGCGGCACCCATCTAGCAGGGTTCAGAAGCGCTTTAACCCGTACCATCAATCAATACATCGAAAGTAATGGTCTGGGCAAAAAAGAAAAAGTCGCCACTACCGGCGATGACGCCCGCGAAGGTCTGACTGCGGTGTTATCGGTAAAAGTACCGGACCCGAAATTTTCTTCACAAACCAAAGACAAGCTGGTTTCATCAGAAGTGAAGCCGCTGGTTGAATCGACGATGAACGAAAAACTGCAGGAATTTCTGCTGGAACAGCCACAAGTAGCCAAAGCAATTGCTGGCAAAATCATTGACGCCGCCCGCGCCCGGGAAGCTGCTCGCAAAGCCCGCGAAATGACCCGTCGCAAAACCACGCTGGATATTGCCGGTTTGCCAGGCAAACTGGCCGATTGTCAGGAAAAAGACCCTGCCCTGTCCGAACTGTTCATTGTGGAAGGGGATTCGGCGGGCGGATCGGCCAAGCAAGGTCGTGATCGCCGCACACAAGCGATTTTGCCGTTGAAAGGTAAAATCCTGAATGTCGAAAAAGCCCGTTTCGACAAAATGATTTCCTCCGAAGAAGTCGGTACCCTGATTACCGCGCTGGGCTGTGGGATCGGCAAAGATGAATACAACATCGACAAACTGCGTTATCACCGCATCATCATCATGACCGATGCTGACGTTGACGGATCGCACATTCGTACCCTGCTGCTGACTTTCTTCTATCGGCAGTTACCGGAACTGGTGGAGCGCGGCCATATTTATATTGCCCAGCCGCCTTTGTACAAAGTCAAAAAAGGCAAGCAGGAACATTACGTCAAAGACGACAATGCCTTGAATCAGTATTTGATTCAGCTGGCTCTCGATAAAGCCCAGTTACAAACCGATGCCAGCACACCAGTCATTCAGGGTCAGGGTCTGGAGAAACTGGCAACCGAATTTGCCGAAGTAATGGCCATCATTCAGCGCCTGTCCAGACGTTATGACGATTTGTATCTAGAACAAATGACTTATATGCCGGCTTTGACCCAGGCAATCAAAGCCGACAAACAGTTATTGCAAAACTGGATCAGCCAGCTGGAACAGCAACTGAACGCCGCCGATCACAAAGCGCTATTCAATACCGAGCTCAAATATAACGACGGCGAAGATTTTGATATCGTGGTCAACAAACGCCTGCACGGTATCGTCAAAAGCTTTGTGCTGCATTCGACTTTCTTTACCGGCAACGATTATCAAAAAATCGCTCGCTACGCAGAAACCACGCTCAGTCTGTTTGGCGATGAATCGGTGATGCGCATCGGCGAACGCGAACAACCGGTCAGCAATTTCAAGCAAGCTTTCGAATGGATGATGCGCGAAGTTAAAAAAGGTCAGCACATCCAGCGCTACAAAGGTTTGGGTGAAATGAATCCCGAGCAGCTCTGGGAAACCACCCTTGATGCCAACAGCCGCCGCATGTTGCAAGTGACCATCGCTGATGCTATCGGTGCCGACGAAATCTTCACCACCCTGATGGGCGACATCGTCGAACCCCGCCGCGACTTCATCGTCAAAAACGCCCTGGATGTGGCGAATTTGGATGTGTAGTTAGTGTCGGATCTCAAAATTAATTAATGGTCTGCTGAGAGAGAATCCTTGGCAGGCTTTGTAATGACAACAGCCGCACAGCTGTAAAAGACAAAAGATTGAAGTTTTTTGGAGCAAGCGAATGCTTTTTTCGTTAAACGCCAGAGATAAAGTGGATCGGAATCTTTAGCTTGACCTGGTTGGGTCCCAAACACTTACATTGGAATGTTATTTATGATGAGATTGCATGGCCAAATCTGAAGCAAAGACGCGTTCGGAACTGATCGATAAGCAATTGGCGGCATCCGGTTGGAACGTAAAGGACCCGACTCAAGTAGTTGAGGAATTCGACATACTGACCGCGCTACCAGAAGGTATCTCGGAAGCCCGCACTCAATACGAAGGTCATCAATTCAGCGATTATGTTTTGCTAGGTAAGGACGGCAAACCCTTGGCAGTTGTCGAAGCCAAAAAAACCAGCAAAGATGCAGCCCTTGGTCGTGAGCAAGCCAAGCAATATTGCTACAACATTCAGAAGCAGTTGAGCTGCGAGTTGCCGTTCTGCTTCTACACCAACGGCCTCGAAACTTACTTTTGGGATCTGGAAAATGCCCCGCCGCGCAAAGTGGTAGGTTTTCCAACGCGCGACGATCTGGAACGCTTCGCCTACATCCGTCGCAATCGCAAACCGCTGACGCAGGAGTTCATCAACACCTCGATTGCGGGTCGAGATTATCAAATCCGTGCCATCCGTGCTGTGCTGGAAGGCATCGAACAAAAGAAACGTGATTTTCTTTTAGTCATGGCCACCGGCACTGGTAAGACTCGCACCTGCATTGCCATGACAGATGCCTTGATGCGCGCTGCTCATGCCGAAAAGGTGCTGTTTCTTGTCGACCGCATTGCACTTAGAGAACAAGCCTTGCGGGCCTTCAAAGAGCACTTACCCAACGAACCACGTTGGCCCAATGTGGGCGAAAAACTGATTGCCAAAGATCGCCGCATTTACGTTGCCACCTATCCCACGATGCTCAATGTTATCCGGGATGAGCCCCAACATTTGTCTCCGCATTTTTTCGACTTCATCGTGGTCGATGAAAGCCACCGCTCGATTTATAACACCTACGGCGAAATTCTCGACTACTTCAAAACTCTCACTCTGGGCCTGACGGCGACACCGACCGACATCATCGACCACAACACCTTCCAGCTTTTTCACTGTGAAGATGGTTTGCCAACCTTTGCCTACACCTTTGAGGAAGCCGTCAACCGCGTGCCACCTTTCCTCTGCAATTTTCAGGTCATGAAGATTCAGACCAAGTTCCAGATGGAGGGCATCAGCAAGCGCACTATTTCGCTGGAAGACCAGAAAAAGCTTATTTTGCAAGGCAAGGATGTCGAGGAAATCAACTTTGAAGGCACCCAGCTCGAAAAGCAAGTCATCAACAAAGGCACCAATACCTTGATCGTCAAGGAGTTCATGGAGGAGTGCATCAAGGACGCCAATGGTGTACTGCCCGGCAAGACCATTTTCTTCTGTTCATCCAAAGCCCACGCCCGCCGGATTGAAGAAATTTTTGACAAGCTCTATCCGCAATATCACGGCGAATTAGCCAAAGTTCTGGTGTCTGATGATCCTCGCGTCTATGGCAAAGGCGGTTTACTGGACCAGTTCACCAACAACGATATGCCGCGCATCGCCATCAGCGTGGACATGCTCGACACCGGCATCGACGTGCGTGAGATCGTCAATCTCGTTTTTGCCAAGCCGGTCTATTCCTATACCAAGTTCTGGCAGATGGTTGGGCGCGGCACCCGCCTGCTGGAAACCAGCAAGCCCAAGCCCTGGTGCCTTGAAAAAAATGTGTTCCTGATTCTAGACTGCTGGGACAACTTCGAATACTTCAAGCTCAACCCCAAAGGCAAGGAACTGAAAGCCCAGTTGCCGCTGCCGGTGCGGCTGGTCGGTCTGCGCCTCGACAAGATCGAAAAGGCCAACGACAGCAGCCATGCCGACATCGCCACTCGTGAAATCGCCAAGCTTCGCTTGCAAATTGCCGCACTTCCAAAGGAGTCGGTGGTGATTAAGGAAGCCGCTGCCGCCCTGGCACGACTGGAAGACGAAAACTTCTGGATCAGCCTCAGCCACGACCGGCTGGAATTCTTGCGCGCCGAAATCAAGCCGCTGTTCCGCACCGTGTCCGATGCCGATTTCAAAGCCATGCGCTTCGAGCGCGACTTGCTTGAATATTCACTGGCTGTTCTGAATGAAGACAAGGAACAGGCCGAAGCCATCAAGGAAGGCATCGTCGAACAGATCAGTGAACTGCCACTTTCGGTCAGTTTCGTGAAGCAGGAAGAAACTCTGATCCGTGCCGTACAAACCAGCCACTACTGGGCTAAGGCGGATGAAAATGCCTTCGACGAACTGGTCGCCAAACTCGGCCCGCTGATGAAATTCCGTGAGCAGAACACTGGCCAAGAGCAAACCCATCTCGATCTGGCCGATGAACTGCACAAGAAAGAATGGGTGGAGTTCGGTCCGCAGCACGAGGCAGTCAGCATTAGCCGCTACCGCGAAATGGTCGAGGCTTTGATTGCCGAACTCACCGCGCACAACTCAATACTGCAGAAGATTAAGCACGGTGAAGCGGTCACGCCAGACGAAGCCGATCAACTAGCCGAACTGTTGCACGAAGAGCACCCGCACATCACCGAAGACTTGCTACGCCAAGTCTATAAAAACCACAAGGCTCGTTTCATCCAGTTCATCCGCCACATTCTCGGCATTGAAGTGCTGAAGAGTTTTCCCGATGAAGTCAGCGGCGCATTTGCCCAATTTATTCATACCCATACCACGCTCAGCGGTCGTCAATTGGAATTCCTCAACCTACTAGAGAAGTTCATCATCGAACGCGAAAAAGTGGATAAAAAAGATCTGATCAACACGCCGTTCACGGTCATTCACCCGCAAGGTATTCGTGGCGTATTTAGTCCCACCGAAATCAACGAAATCTTGCGGTTAACCGAACGGTTGGCAGCTTGACGATACAGAGTTCCAGGAAATACAAATGAAATCCGAAGCCATACAACTCTTAAAAGAACGTTTTGACGCTTTGAGTCAAATCATTCCCGATGATAGTGTCGAATTTTGGTTTGCTCGCGATCTGATGGAACCACTCGGCTATGTTCGCTGGGAAAACTTTCAAACCGCCATCAATCGGGCTATCGAATCTTGTCAAACAACGGGTTACTCGGTAGAAGATCATTTTCGTGGAGTCACGAAAATGATAGAAATTGGCAAAGGTGGTCAGCGGTCAGTGGATGATTTTATGCTCACCCGTTACGCCTGTTACCTGATTGCGCAAAACGGTGACCCGCGTAAAGAACCAATTGCTTTTGCTCAAAGCTATTTTGCCATCCAAACCCGCAAGCAGGAACTGATTGAAGACCGGATGCGTTTGCAGGCCAGATTGGATGCACGGGAACGGCTACGGGAATCGGAAAAAACCTTGTCGCAAAACATCTACGAACGCGGTGTTGACGATGACGGATTCGGGCGTATTCGTTCCAGAGGAGATGCCGCATTATTTGGTGGCCACACCACGCAGGCCATGAAAGACCGTTTCGGCATTACCCAAACCCGCCCATTAGCAGACTTTCTGCCAACGTTAACCATTGCCGCCAAAAACTTGGCCACAGAAATGACCAATCACAACGTCATCCAGGATGATTTACAGGGTGAGCGAGACATTACGCACGAACATGTTCAGAACAACAAAAGCGTGCGTGCCATGCTCGACGAGCGTGGAATAAAACCGGAATTGCTTCCGCCCGAAGAAGACATTAAAAAATTAGAACGTCGGGTAAAGTCCGAGGAGAAAAAGCTCGTCAAACAATCCGGTAAGTTGCCGGGTTTCCAAAATAACGATTGAATCCAGAACTCACATATCACCATGCTACAGAACAACCCCGAACTCAAAAGCAAGATCGACCAGCTCTGGAACAAATTCTGGAGCGGCGGCATCAGCAACCCGCTTACTGCTATCGAGCAGATCACCTATTTGCTGTTCATGAAGCGGCTCGACGAGCTGGATCAAAAGCGCCAGGCCGATGCTGAATGGATGGGCGAGACCTATGCCTCCAAGTTCGAAGGCAACTGGATTCCGCCGGAATACCGCAGCCAGCAGGAGCCTGAAAAATTCGCCATCGACAAGCGAACGTTGCGCTGGAGCGAATTCAAACGCATGCAAGCGGAAGAAATGCTACAGCACGTTCAGGGCAAAGTGTTCCCTTTCCTCAAGGACCTGAACGGTGCCGAGTCCAACTTCACCCACCACATGAAAAACGCGGTGTTCATCATTCCCAAAGCTGCCCTGCTGGTGGAAGCGGTGAAAACTATCGATGAAATCTTCGCAGTGATGGAGAAAGATTCGCAGGAAAAAGGCCAGGCTTTTCAGGACATCCAGGGCGATGTCTATGAAATGCTGCTGTCAGAAATCGCCAGTGCCGGCAAAAACGGCCAGTTCCGCACCCCTCGCCACATCATCAAGCTGATAGCCGATCTGGTGCAGCCGCAATTGGGCCACAAGATCGCCGACCCGGCTTGCGGTTCCGGCGGCTTTTTGCTCGGTGCGTATCAGTACATCGTCACTCAGCTTGCCATCAAAGCCGGTACCAAAGACCTAGCGCCCGATGAAGACGGCTTTGTACGCACCTCGGTAGCTGCCGCGCTCACTGAAAACGCTCAAGCCATACTGTCCGGTTCGCTGTGGGGTTACGACATCGACGGTACCATGGTACGCCTGGGGCTGATGAACCTGATGATGCATGGTATCGACGAACCGCACATCGATTATAAAGACACCCTCAGCAAAAGCTTTGTCGAAGAGTCCGAATACGACATCATCATGGCCAACCCGCCGTTTACCGGCAGTATCGACAAAGGCGACATCAACGAAAACCTGCAACTAGCGACTACTAAAACCGAGCTGCTGTTTGTTGAGAATATCTACCGACTGTTAAAAATCGGCGGCACTGCTGGCGTGATCGTGCCGCAGGGCGTGCTGTTCGGATCCGGCGGCGCCTTCAAGACGCTGCGCCAGATGCTGGTGGAGCGTTGCGACCTCAAGGCCGTCATCACCATGCCCAGCGGTGTGTTCAAACCCTATGCCGGCGTCAGCACCGCCATTTTGTTGTTTACCAAGGTCTGGGGCCCCAAAGCCAAAGTAGATCATCCAGCCACAGACCACGTTTGGTTTTACGACATGCAAGCCGACGGTTACAGCCTGGACGACAAACGCAGCAAGCAGGATGGCTACGGCGATTTGCAGGACATCATCGCCAAGTACCGAGCCCGAACCCCCGAAACCAACAGCGACCGTACCTCGAAGTGCTTTATGGTGCCGCGTGCTGAGATTGAGGACGAAGGCTATGATCTATCGTTGTCGCGCTATAAGCAGGATCTGTTTGATGAGGTGCAGTATGAGGCGCCGGGAGTAATCCTGGAGCGCTTGCTAAAGGCAGAGCTGGGGGAAGATTTTTTTAACCGCGAAAATCACGAAAAAGTTTTGGACAATATAGAAAGTGGGATTGTGCGGGAGTTATTGGGGTTGAAGGGGATGGTGGGATGACCTGGGTACAAAAACCTCTGGGTGAAATCTTGGATCAATCAGGTCGCCACCGCGCTGGAAATCAAGATTTACCTGTTCTTTCAATCACCATGAAGCATGGTTTGGTCGACCAAGCGGACAAATTCAAAAAGCGCGTCGCAAGCTCGGATACGTCGACTTATCGGATTGCTTATAAGAATGAATTGGTGGTTGGCTTTCCTATTGACGAGGGTGTACTTGGGTTTCAAACCAAATATCCTGCCGGGATTGTCAGTCCTGCATATCACATCTGGAAGCTTAGAAATGAAGCCGAATGCCACATTCCCTATCTTGAACGCTATTTGCGCTCGGCTCAGGCAAGAAGTCTTTACGCATCACGCATGCAGGGCGCAGTTGCACGTAGACGAAGCCTGACCAAAACTGACTTTCTCAAACTAGAGATACCATTTCCGGCCCTAGACTATCAAAAGCGCATTGCCCATCTGCTCAGCAAAGTGGAAGGGCTGATCGCACAGCGCAAACAACACCTACAACAACTCGACGACCTGCTCAAGAGCGTGTTTATGGATATGTTTGGCGACCCTGTGCGGAATGAAAAAGGCTGGAAAATAGAACCTCTTGGCAAATTGGCCTCAATCGAACGTGGTCGCTTTTCGCCTCGCCCGCGCAATGATCCTAAGTTTTTTAACGGTCAATATCCATTTATTCAGACTGGGGACATAAGCCGGTCAAATGGAAGACTTAGAGAATTTACACAAACTCTAAATGAACTCGGCATTAAGGTAAGCAAGGAGTTTGATGTCGGAACAATTGTGATCGCAATAGTCGGGGCGACAATTGGCGAGACAGCCATTCTTGAAATACCAACCTACGCCCCTGATTCAGTGATCGGCATTATTCCAAAATTGGGTGTCAAAAACACAGAAGCTGTTTTCATAGAATTTTTACTCAGGTTTTGGAAACCCGTACTCAGGGCAAGAGCTCCTGAAGCTGCACGAGCGAATATCAACATCGAAACATTACGGCCTTTACCTATTATCTGGCCTGAGAAAGATGATCGACAGAAGTTCGCGGCGATCGTCGGAAAAGTCGAAATACTTAAATCCCAATACAAACAAAGTCTGATTGATCTGGAAAACCT
>CAIUWU010000204.1 GCA_903902945.1 uncultured Pseudomonadota bacterium | reverse complement strand
TTTTGTTCAGCAATCGTTAGAGCAGCCTGCCGGAGCCGAGGTTCGGATGGTGATTGCAGTAGCCGCGTGTGCAATTGTATCTGCCCGGCAATCCCTATCGCGATCAGCAGCGCCGCAATCAGCAGCTCGATCAGACCTAAACCGCGTTGCCTGATCATCCGTTATCCATCCAGCTGCCGTTGAGTAAAACCGGCGCGCCGTTATCGCTGGATTTCGGTTGGCCGAAAAATGGCGTGTAATCCTGCCAGATGATGCTGATTGTTCCGGTCAGCAACTGATTGAGATCATAGTTGCTGAGTAAAACGCCCCATAGCTGGCTATCGGCAGTGAATTGCACGGGAGTCGTTGATGAGGCGCTGTCGGGCGGGTGAAATACCATGATCAAACCATAGACTTTGGCCTGCGCCTGTATTTGTAGTGTGACATCGGCACTGACCAGAATCACCGCCTTACCGTCCCATTCGGGGGTGTCCGGATTATCAGCCACACCCACATTGCCGAGCTGGCAAACACCATCGCCCTGAATCCAGAATAAACCGGCCGAGTTGCTGTTGAGGTTATTGCATTGTGCAGGAGTCAGTGGCCGGGCGATTTCCTGGATTAATCGATACTGGCTGGCCGGATAGCCGAACAGATAAGCGAAGACATCGTCGGGAAAACTGCCACCCTGATGTTGCGCCAGCGCATGACTGACAATTTCATTGTCTGGTATCAGGGGCAGGCTGATCAGCTGGCCGGATTGCTTGAACAGACTGCTAGAACTTTTAGCCAGACTGACGCTGCCACTGGTCCAGATTGCCACTGGCAGATCCTGGCCGCCGCCATGGGGATTGGCTGCCAGATGCAGTTCAATATCGGCCAGATTACCGGGGCTGATTAAAGCGGCTGCCGGTGCCGGACTGGCAAGCAGATTTGCAAAGCCAAGCCAGCTGCTGATATTGGCGCTGGCATTACGTTCAGCGTAACCATGACTACTAATCTGCACTAACTGCCGATTATGCAGGGTTTTGCTGATCAGGCTGATGCAGAAAGGTTGATTCAGAGGTGTTGAACTGCAATCTTGATTGCTAATCACACCCTGTTTCAAGGCCGCCATAGCCTGATGGGCACCGGCTGTCGCCTGACTGAGAGCGGACTGATAAGCAGACTGATTGGCCGTCAGCCATTGATCGACGATGGCTTGCCGGGTGGCGTAAATTAAAATGCTAGTGCTGCACAGCAACAGCAGCAGGGTAGTGATCAGAGTGATAGACGCCCGTGAATCAACGATTCTTGAGCCAGTCAGCGGCATACTGCCGCCTTGCCGCTTGGGTCGGCGATTAGATTGGCGATAGTTAGGGTTTGACTCAGCTGCAGCTGGATACTGGCATCATTGCTCAGCTCGCCTTGTAACAGAATAGTGATCCGGCAGCGGAGCAGATGGCGGTCGGGGTCGATGGCTTGTGCAACAGGTCTGAAGCTTAGCCGGGTGATACGAATGCTCTGATCGTCGCTGATTTTGATCCAGCCGGATTGCGCACAACTGATGGACCCCGAACGAATCTTGACCGCATTTTCGCTAAAGCGATAACCAAAGCGTTCATTGCTGCCATCATCAATACCATTGCCGTTACTGTCGTAGGCAAATACCATGCAGTCATAAGTGCCTGGATCGTGATCGCTGTTATCGATGTCGGCAAACGCCAGCATTAAAGCATTGTCCTGATCGTTGCTGATAAAAGGATTCCATTGCCGGCTGTCGAATAAAGGCATCAGGCCGTTTTCACCGATATACGCGGTTCGGCGAATCTCTCTGACCATCTGGCTAAGCAGGGCGTTCAGTTCATGATCAAGATGGCTGGATTGTGAGCGGCTGAGGTCGGTCTGACTGATCGCAATCAATAATTGCAGCGCTGCAGCACTGATGATCAAACCCAACGACAGACTGATCAGTAGTTCGGGCAGCGTATAAGCTCTGTTGTTTGTTAATTGCATGACGGATACCGGCCCAGATCGGTTTTGGTTTGCAGGCTATGGTCATTACAGATTCGGATGCGGCCCTGATTGGACGTTTTGACCCGGATCTGAAAATGCGCCGAGCTCAAGGTGGCGCCACCGGCGGTGACAAAGCCTCGGCGCGGCTCGAACACGGCGCCATTGCTCCACGGAGTGGTGGTGCCGGTCAGACTGATGCCGGGAAATTCGGCATGGCTGATCACAAACTGCCTGCCGTTGAGCTGGCAACTGTTTGCCTGCCAGCAATTACAGGCGCTATAACTCAGGCCGTAGCACCAAGTCTCATTATTCAGCACGCTAAAGCTCAGTCGTACATTTCGGTTGTTTTTCAGCGCTTCCAGTTTGGCCAGCTGTAACTGGCCGGCCAGAGTTTCAGCGGCAGCAATCAGGCGTTCCCGTTCCAGTAATTGCTGAAAGCTGGGCAGGGCAATAGTCAGCGCCAAGCTGCAGATCAATAAGGTGATCATCAGTTCGATCAGTGTCAGGCCATTGGCGCCAGAATTACCAGCAATCACGGGTCGTTTGCAACTGCTCATCGCTGGAACCTTTCTGGCTGTCTTGATCAAGATAGAAATGACTGCACTGTAGGTCGCCACTTTGGGCGCCGGTTGCGGTTGCTATCAATCGATAAGCGTTGTCGATGCTCAGGCCATTGTCTGGCGCCACTAGCGTCAGCCGGTAATAGCCTTTTGATGACACAGTGCTGGCAGCCAGATTATGCAAGCCATCGGCGCTGGCGCTGATCGTGGTATCACAGCTTGAATGACTGGCGAGCAGGGTAGGGTATTGCGGGCAGCTGAGCCGGTAACGTTCAATCGCCAGTTGCAGGCTGAGCAAGCTGCTGATGGCGTCCATGCGTCTGGAGTGATAAATCGTGGCCTGATAGCCGGGATAAATCAGACTGATCAGAATGGCTGAGATGATCAGGGTTACCATCAGTTCCGGTAGGCTGAAGCCGGTGGTGCGGCGAGCTTGAGTTGTCATAAGGTTTGTGCGGCTGTAAAAAACCGTACAAACCTAGTCTATAAGCTAAAAATTGCTACATCGGGGCCCCAGTAACTGACCTGTGCCTGATAGCGCTTTGCCAGCCAGTCGAACGTGGCGTCTGAATAAAATGCGATATGGGTCAGGTCATTTTTGTAATGCCAGCCGGTGAAAGCGGCCTGATCAATGACCCGTTTGGTCATGATGGCCAGAATGCCGCCCGGTTTTAACAAGGCAAACAGACGCTGAAATTCCAAAGCCGGCTGGCGGAAATGCTCGACTACCTCGCTGCAGCTGACAAAGTCATAGCACTGCTGCAGGGCCGTAGGGTCCGGCGCATAGAGCGGATCATAAATTGTCATCTTATGTCCGGCTGCTTCCAGCATCGCTGCTAATACCGGGCCGGGGCCGCAGCCATAGTCCAGGCCGCAAGTGCCGCTGGGTAGCTGATTTAGCAATGGTAGCGCCAGACGCGACAGAAAACGGCGATAACCGCTGTCATCGGCCTGATTCTGATGCAAGTCATAAATGGCTTTTTCGGCAGCCGGATCGAGGTGCTGGTCAGGCGGTACAAACACCAGTGCACAGTTCAGGCATTGGTAATAGTCGCGGCGTTTATCACGATGAAAATCAATAAGCGGCGTGGCAAGGCAAAGTGGGCAGGCTGGAGTCATGGATGGAATTGGTCGATAGTGCTTGACGACAATAAATTTTTCTGTAAAATGCGCGATTCCCAACTGCGGAGCGGTAGTTCAGTTGGTCAGAATACCGGCCTGTCACGCCGGGGGTCGCGGGTTCGAGCCCCGTCCGCTCCGCCAATCAATTTCCTCGATAGTTGTTCCAGATAATTCTGAACGTTTCCGTCAGCCTGACATCGTTTTCCTGTACACGCTGATCGATTTCAGCCAGTTCAAACCAGTTGCCTTCGTCAATTTCATCAGCCGCCATCTGAAATGGTCCGTTGTGCCGACAGCGATACACCTGAATAAACTCCATGCCCAGCGCGATGGTTGGTTCCAGTTTAAACAAGGCTTCCAGCGGCGCAGCAACACCCAGTTCTTCAGCCAGTTCCCGTGGCGCACAGCTGTCATAATCTTCACCCGCATCGACATGACCGGCAGCGGAGGTATCCCATAAGCCTTTATTCAGGTCTTTTTTCAGCGAGCGTTTTTGCAGAAACAATTGTCCCAGATCGTTAAACACCAGAATGTGAACCGCCCGGTGTCTGAGGCCTAGCGCATGAATTTCTGAGCGCAATTTTTGACCGGTAATGCGGTCGGAACAGTCAACGATATCAAGGTATTCGGCATGCATGTGGTTTTCGATTACAATGTTTAAATACGCTTATGGTAACGTTTTTTGACATAGGGCAGAGGGAATATGGCTAGACGAAGTGAACACAGTCAAGAGCAGATCAAGGAAATGGTTCTGAATGCGGCAGAGGCGATTGTGGTAAAGCATGGTGTCAATGCGCTGACAGTCCGCAAAATTGCGGTCGATATTGGCTATACCGTCGGCAGTATTTATATGGTGTTTGCCAATATGCACGATCTGATAACCCATATCAAACTGCGTACGCTCGACGATCTGGCCAGCCAATTGCAGCCCGATGCCGAAAATAATCCCGAACAGCAATTGGTGCTGCTGGCCGATCAGTATCTGAGTTTTGCCCGGCAGCATTTCAATCGTTGGCAGTTTGTCTTTGATAATACCGACTTGTCCCATGAGATGCCGGAAACCTACCGGCAAAAAATCGAGCAGCTGTTTGGTCCGGTTGAAAGTCAGTTCAGACAGCTCAAACCACAGGCCGGTGATGCCGATATTGCGCTTGCTGCCCGGGCCTTATGGAGCGGAGTACATGGTATTTGTGTGCTTTATCTGAACGGCAGTCTGGGTCGAGCCGGTATTAGCGATAGCAGGCAGGCAGTCGATTTACTGGTGGCCAGTTTCATTCGCGGTTGGCAGATTTAAAACCACCAGCCAGCTGGCGATCAACAACAGGCACCCCAGCCCGATCAGCGCATGCACCGGGCTGATCTGCAGTGAAGCAAGATAGCCATAACCACCCACGGCCAGCAACATGGCCAGATTCTGAAAGAAATTCTGCATCGCTACCGCACTGCCGCTGCCTATGCTTTGCTGACCCAGTGTTTGCAGCGCGGCATTGATCGGCACGATGAACAGACCACCGGCACAGCCCATCAGAAACAATACCAGCTGCGCTGACCAGATTTGCTGGCAAGTGCTCAAATCGACAATCAGGGCACCCATCGCATAAGCGGCATAACGGCTTTTACGCAAATGCTGCAAAGGAATCAACCAGGGTGCCAGTGCCGAGCCGGCGATAATCCCCAAGGCCAGAAACAGTGTCAGATTGGCGATATCGCTGGCGTTTTGCGATAACAGCACCAGCGGTGCCCAGGCCACCAGAATCACCCGCACACAGGCGGCGGCCGCCCAGAACAGCGAAGCGCTTAAAATCGCAAACCGGGAGCGAGGATGCGCCAGAAAATAACGGGTTTCCCGGTAGAAAACCATCAGCTTCAGGCCTTGGGGCGAAGCTTTGCTGGCTGTGGCGGGTAAAAATAAGGTCATCAGCGCTGAAATGCTGAATAACACCAGCGTACCTTGCAGTGCCAGAGCTATCGAATGATCGGCTACTTTGGCACCGACTACCATGCCGGTCAGGATCGCCAGAATGGTCGATCCCTCAATCCAGCTGTTGGCTTTTACCAGCTGATGTTCGGCTGTCAGTTCCGGCAGTATGCCGTATTTGGCGGGGCTGTAGAGTGCAGCACCCAGTCCGACCACGCTATACGCCAGCAAGGGTTCGGTTTTTAACAGCAATAAACCGGCACCGCTGGCTTTAATCAGATTGGCAATAATCAGTAAGCGTGATTTCGCTACCCGGTTGGCCAGATCGCCGACCCAGGGCGCGCATACCACAAACGCTACCAGAAATACGCTTTGCAATGCCGGCACATACCAACTGGCCGGATTAGCCGATTGCATCACCATCGCGATGACCGCGAACAGAATCGCATTATCGGCAAATGCCGATAAAAACTGGGCTATCAGTAATGGTGTCAGAGCTTTAGTCATCGTGGTGATCCGTGATTAGTTCAGCTGCCAGACGGGTTGCGGCACTGTAGTCGGTTTTACCGCTGGCCAGTAACGGCAGCTTGTCGATGATCAGCACTTTACGCGGCAGCAGTATTGTTGCCACACCGGGACAGGTTTCGGCCAGCTGTCTGGCACGGGCATTATGCTGAGTGGTCAACAGAATGATTTGTTCGCCTTTGCGGGCATCCGGTACGCTGACCACCACATGATGCGCATCCGGCCAAGTTTGTATCGCCAGTTGTTCAACCGCCGTCAGTGAAACCATTTCACCGCTAATTTTGGCAAAACGCTTACTACGGCCCTTGATATGAATAAAACCATCTTCATCGACTTCGACGATGTCACCGGTGTCATACCAGCCCTCGCCATAACGTTCCGAGGCGGTTGGCACCAGCACCCCGGGCTGATTTGCCAGCAAATAGCCTTTCATGATGTTAGGGCCAGCAACATGCAGCTTGCCGCCCACGGCTATGCCGGGAACCGGTTCCAGATGATGCAGCATGTGCGGTAAAAACCGGCCTACACTGCCGGCTTTGTAATCCATCGGCGTATTCACCGAGGTTACCGGTCCGGTTTCGGTAGCACCGTAGCCTTCCAAAATGCGGATGCCGAATTTATCGAACCAGGCCGCTCGGGTGTTTTCCTGTAGTTTTTCGGCGCCAGCGACCACATAACGCAGGGTGTGAAAGTCGTAGGGATTGGCTTTCTTGGCGTACGCGGTAAAAAAGGTGTTGGTACCGAACATGATGGTCGCGCCGATCTGATAGGCGATTTCCGGTATCACCGTATAGTGCAGTGGCGAGGGATAGAAAAAGCTGGTCATGCCATTCAGTACCGGTAGCAAAGTAGCAACGGTGAAACCGAACGAATGAAACATTGGCAGAAAATTCAGCACCACATCCTGCGGAGTAAAGTCGATCCGCGATTTGATTTGTTTATGATTGGCCAGCACATTGCTATGCGACAGTACCACGCCTTTGGGGGTACCTTCCGAACCCGAAGTAAACAACACCACGGCGGCATCATCGCCACGACTAGACTGATCGCGATACCAGAAAGCCGCAGTTTTAGCCTGCAACCAGGCGATGAATTTGTCGCTGCTGGTAATCGCGGCGCCAATGTCTTCCAGATACACCAGATTGATCTGTTCGCTGAGGCTTTGCGCTTCGGCTTCCAGATGCGCCAGTTCGATAAATTTACGCGAAGTCAGCACCGTGCTAATTTCCGCCAGCCGACAGGCTGACAGCATACCGGCGGCTCCGGTCGAGAAATTAAGCATTGCCGGCACCCGTTTATAGAGTTGCAGTGCCAGCACAACGATCAGGGTTTTGCAGGAATTCGGTAGCATCACGCCAATATTCTGATTGCTGTGACTCAGTGCTTGCAGGCGTTTGCCCAGCACAATGCTGCCGATGATCAGACGGTCATAACTGAGCGGTTTGCGCTCCATATCTTCGGCAACCGTATGCTTACCGCCATGAATCCTACGGGCTTCGAGTAATGCAGAAAAAATGCTTTGCTGATAATGACTGGTGGCAAACATCATCTCGGTCATGATGTCATGCAGAATTTGGCCACTGTGTTTGCGGCGGGCTTTGCCGGTGACATCGCCGTGAGTGGCGATTTGGGTCGGTGGCAGGATATGCAGAATAATTTTCGGAAACCAGCGCAGCCGGACCTTGTTTTGCAGTTTGGAAAACCGGCTGTATTCGGTGCCGTCGAGGCGGACTGGTAATAAAGTTGCGCCCGATTTATCAGCCACCATCCCGGTGCCGTCGTAGATTTTCATCAGCGAGCCGGTTACCGTAATCCGGCCTTCCGGGAAAATCACGGTTTTAGTGTCGTTTTGCAGGTGCTGGATCAGCGCTTTCAGTGAAATCGGATGGGTAGGATCCATCGGAAACACCTTGGATAAACCCAGAAAAGGCTTTAACCACCAGCGTTGGGAAATCTGGGTGTCGATGGCAAAGGTAATGTCATCCGGCAAAAACACGCCCAGCAGCAGGGGATCGAGAAAGGAATTGTGGTTGGCAATGATCAATACCCGTTTACCGGCTTGCCGGTAATTTTCCATACCCCTGACTTCAACCCGATAAAGCAGCGTCAACAAGCCGCGCAACAACAGTTTAAGCATTTGATTTTTCTCCCCAGCGCCCACTTAAAATCACAAAGTAGACGGCACTATAAAGATAAATTAAACATGGTTCAATTGTTTTTTTGTGACAGTTTGCTGACAGTTGGTGTGGATATCAAGTGACAATTTAAGATCGGAATGTGGTACAGGCTGGTTCAATGCGTTCAAATTCTCGCAGATTGTGAGTTACCCGTGTGGGGTTTTCGGCCAGGGCACGGTAGGCAATCTGGAGATCATTGGCGCCACGAAGATCAGTGGCAACATCAGGTCGACAAGATTTATCGGACCGACAACTACGGCAATATCCAGCACCATAAGCCTTCGATGTCGATTATGAAGTAGTCTGAAGAGACCCGCTCGTCAAGCGGGCCGTTTTCTAGGTTTGTGGCTAGCCAATTTTCGTTCTGACCTACAGCCCTATGAACCACCGTTAAAACGATGATAAATTGCCTGCTTGGACGAATGTACATTAGTGATTTAACTTTGACCGTTTGCATCACAGATACCCTATTGAGACAATCATGAGCTATGAATAGTTAACCCGATACGGATAGTCACAGTCCATGAACATCTTTCAAACGCATGCTTGTATTGTCGAAGACTATGCTAATTACATAAGTAGCCTTTCTAAATATCGCCGATGACGACATTAAGCAGCATGTAGAAAACGAGTTAAGAGAAGGTAAGCTCTGGCCTGAGCCGCTTGCATACTGAATCGCTCAATAAAATGTTTGAAGGCAATTCGATGCCTACAGTAACGGTTTCTGAACGAGGCGAAATCAAGTTACTAATAGAGATTTGAAATAAAACAGCGTTTCCAACCGACACGCCCTGAAGATGGCTATGGTCTATTGGTTTGCAAACAGCCTGGTGAAAGGCATTTAACGAATTTTGACGGTGTCAACGTCGTATTAAAGGAATCATCAACATGACTACCATTCAAATCAAGCTCAAAGATGTTTACGTTGATCATCTGCTGGCAATTATTTCCGAGCACAAGGAAATCCTCATCGACGACATTGCCATCGATGGATTGACCCAATCCAAAAATGCAGAAAAGTTGCAAAAAAAACACAAGTTAATGCGTATTGCAAAAGAGTGTGCCAGCTTGCCAACTTTGGACGATCACACGCCAGATCACATCCTTGGCTATGAGCAAAGCGAATTCGGCCTGTGGGGCAATGACTGATGGTGGTTGATTCATCCGTCCTGATTGCTGTTTTGCTAATGGAGCCAGACGCAGAGCAATTATTGAATCAAATCATCGAAGCTGATGTTCTTTACCTGAGCGCTGTTAGCTTGGTGGAAACAGCAATGGTCATTGAATACAAAAAAGGCAACGCAGGCGCTGAAAAACTAGATGAATTACTGGAAGAATTAGCCCCAACCATCGTTGAGTTTGATCATGCGCAAGCGATCCTAGCGCGAACAGCCTGGCGAGAATATGGCAAAGGCCGCCATCCCGCCAAGCTAAATTTTGGCGATTGCTGTAGCTATGCACTGGCCAAGCATCTCAACAAACCAATTTTGTTCAAAGGCAACGATTTCTCTCAAACAGATATTGGCGCAAAGTAATCATGCGGTTCGAAGGATACCCGCATCAAGGACAACACACGGATTCATAAGACATGAACTACCCCAGCATCCGCATCGAAGGCGCCATCCTGTCGCCCGATATACTCGAAGGCTTGCACGACGATACCATCGGCCAACGCCCCGCCGATTTTGGCCTGGATAGCGGCGCCAAAGTTAAAGATGAAATCGCCCGCGCCTGGGCCGATGCGCAAGATTACCGGCGGATATTTCAACGTAAACTCGAAACCGTAAAAACCGATAGTCCCGCCACCACCGAAATCCGTAACCTCTGGATGGTGCCGCTATTTGGCTTGCTCGGTTATCAACTGGAATACCAGCCCAAAGCCGCCGAACTCAACGGCAAGACCTACGCCATTTCCCATCGCGTCGTCAATCGCGCCCAAACTCCTTTGCATATCATCGGTTGCCGCGAACCGGCTGGCCTGGATAAAAAACCCGAACGCACCCACATCGGCACACTACGCATGTCCGCGCACGGTTTGGTGCAGGAATATCTCAACTTACATGACGAGCTGTATGGCATCGTCACCAACGGGCGGGTATTGCGCTTGCTCCGCGATGATCGGTATGCGAGTAACGTTAAGTGACGTAACGGATGCTGTTTGGGTATGCGGTCTTCTAGACTGACATAGCTGAACCAGTTGTTTTCAATGGCATCGTGTCCGCGCATTGAAAGGCTCCAATTTTAGGTAACTTATTTTACCCGCTAACTGCATATATCGGTCTTAGATTACTTGGCTTTGGGAGTTTTTCACCAGCCTGTTAGACGTCAATTACGCTCATTGGAAATCCCTGTTCCTGTACATTGATATTCAATGGTGAGGGTGTCCTAGATTTTGTGTAAACGGAGTTTGTTAGAGATTCAGCATCCTGTCATTAAACTGGATGTTAAATCGATTCAATGCAGCCTTCCAATCATGGAGAGGCATCTTCCATTTT
>CAIUWU010000203.1 GCA_903902945.1 uncultured Pseudomonadota bacterium | reverse complement strand
TGACGCCACAAGCCAATCGTCCCACTCAGGACTGGGTCAGTTTCTGGCAGCAGCAACGATTGGGTGATCAGTTACAACTGGCGGCAGCCAATGGTTATCACGGAGCCTGGCAAACCCAGGCAGAAAAACTGCTGGTAGCGTTACCGCTGTTTTTTAAGAGCTATCAGCCGCAGCCGGCTTTACTGCATGGCGACTTGTGGGGCGGTAATGTCGCGGCCGATCTCCAGGGGCAGCCGGTGATATTCGATCCGGCCTGTTATTACGGCGATCGCGAAGCCGATTTGGCGATGACCGAACTGTTTGGCGGTTTTGGCCGCGAATTTTATGCCGCCTACCAGGATGTTTACCCGCTGGACGCCGGTTATCCGGTACGGAAAAACCTCTATAACCTGTATCACATGCTTAATCACCTCAATTTGTTTGGCAGTGGTTATCAGGCGCAAGCACAGCAAATGATCAGCCGTTTGCTGGCCGAGGTTTAAGCGTTAAAGAGCAGGGTACGGCAATAGCATCATGCATAAATACGACGGTCTGGTGATTCATCAAGTTCACGATGACGAAGGCATCATCGAAGTGGTTGATGGCAAAGGTGAGCGGGCCTTGCATTTCGGTTCACCGGCCCGACAAAGCAGTATGCGGCTGACGGAACCCGACCGGCTGCACTCGCTGTATGCACGGGCCATGATGGCAGCGTTACTGTTTCATGAGCAGCCGCAGCAGATTCTGATGATCGGTCTGGGCGGCGGCACCATTGCCAAGTTTCTGCTGCGACAATTTGCAAACTGCCGGATCAAAGCCATCGAGTTTCGCAGCAGTGTGCTTAAAGTGGCCCGCAGCCATTTTGGCTTGCCATTCGACAGTCGGCTGAAAGTAAAAATCGGTTGCGGCGCCCAGCATGTGCTGATCGAAAGTCGCGAACGGTTTGATTGTTATGACCTGATGCTGATCGATGCCTACGATCATGAAGGGATGGCACCGGAAGTGAGCAACGCGCTGTTTTTTGACAACTGTCATACCTTGTTGCATCCCGAAGGCTTGCTGGTGATCAATTTATGGGCAACCGATAAAGAACTGTTTGAACAAGTCGCCTGGAATCTGAAACGCAGTTTTGATGATCGCGTGCTATTCTTGCCGGTCAGAAATCGTGGCAACGTTATCGGTTTTGCCTTCGGCGCGCAGACACCGCGCTACAGCCTGAAACAGTTGCTGGATAAAGCACGTCAGCTTGAACTGCAATACCAGCTCGATTTTCCCGGCTATCTGCAGGATCTCAAACGCCATAATCCGCATTGGCTGGCAAAAATCGCTAAGCCCTGAATCGGGACTGCCAGCCGACCACGATGAAAATTAGTGGTAGCCTCTGATAACCACTGTACTGATTAATTACCTGAGTTACTCCATCATGCAACATAACGCTCCCTCCATTTTTGGCTATAAGAAATTCTGGGCTCACCGTTTCGGGCCGGCACCTGAATTACCGATGAGTCGTGAGGAAATGCAGCAGCGCGGCTGGGATGCCTGCGACATTATTCTGGTGACCGGTGATGCCTATGTCGATCATCCCAGTTTTGGGATGGCGGTAATCGGCCGGGTGCTAGAAGCGCAAGGCTTCCGGGTCGGGATTATTTCCCAGCCAGACTGGCACAGCGCCGACGATTTCAAAAAACTGGGGCAGCCGACTTTATTCTTTGGTGTTACCGGCGGCAATATGGATTCGATGGTCAACCGCTACACCTCGGATAAAAAAATCCGCTCCAATGATGCTTACACCGCTAATGGTGAAGCGGGACGCCGTCCTGACCGGGCGGTGAATGTGTATGCGCATCGTTGCCGGGAAGCCTACAAACATGTGCCGATTATTATTGGCGGCATCGAAGCCAGCTTACGGCGGGTGGCGCATTATGATTACTGGTCGGACAAAGTGCGCAAATCCATTCTGCTGGATTCTAAAGCCGATTTGCTGGTTTATGGCAATGCTGAACGTCAGGTGGTCGAGATTGCCCACCGACTGGCTAAAGGCGAGAGTATTGCCGATTTGAAAGGCATACGTGGCACGGTCCATTTTGTCAAACAAGTCCCGCAAGGTTGGATGGAAAAAGATTCCACCCATATCGATACCCCGGGCGCGGTGATTAGTCATGTCAATCCTTATCAGGAACAGCCGGCTTGTGAAACAGCGCCGGGTTCGGCCAACGCGCTTGAACAGCCGCTACGCTTCAAGCCGATTGCCAATCAGCAGCGCAGCCAGACCGTGATCCGCTTGCCGGATTACGAAGCTTTGAAAGACGATCCGGTGTTATATGCCCATGCTTCGCGAGTGCTGCATGGTGAAACCAACCCGGGCAATGCTCGGGCCTTGATTCAGCGCCACGGCAATCGCGAAGTCTGGATCAATCCGCCGCCCTGGCCGCTGACCACCCCGGAAATGGATGGCGTGTTTGATTTACCGTATTCGCGGCTGCCGCATACTAATTATGGTAAAGCCAATATTCCCGCCTTCGAGATGATTCAGCATTCGGTGCTGATCATGCGCGGTTGTTTTGGCGGTTGCAGTTTCTGCTCGATTACCGAGCATGAGGGCCGCATCATTCAGAACCGTTCCGAAGATTCCATCATTCGTGAAATCGAAGCCATCCGTGACATTTCACCGACTTTTACCGGCAATATTTCCGATCTGGGCGGGCCGACTGCCAATATGTGGCGTCTGTCGTGCAAAGATCCCAAAATCGAAGCATCCTGCCGTAAGCCATCCTGTGTTTATCCGGGGATTTGCCAGAATCTGAATACCGACCAGACGCCGCTGATCAAGCTTTATCGTCGCGCCCGTCAGTTGCCGGGGATTAAAAAGATCTTTATTGCTTCCGGACTGCGTTATGACATTGCCGTTGAAACACCGGCCTATGTCAAAGAACTGGTGACCCATCATGTCGGCGGCTATTTAAAAATTGCTCCAGAACATACCGA
The DNA here is from genome assembly GCA_903902945.1 of uncultured Pseudomonadota bacterium. Lineage (GTDB taxonomy): Bacteria > Pseudomonadota > Gammaproteobacteria > Methylococcales > Methylomonadaceae > Methylomonas. The sequence continues at coordinate 4,525 of CAIUWU010000203.1, read as the reverse complement.
GCAGGGACCTTTATCGAAAATGATGAAGCCGGGCATGGGGACTTATGACCGTTTCAAACAGATGTTTGATAAATACTCGAAAGAGGCCGGCAAGGAACAGTATCTGATTCCCTATTTCATCGCCGCTCATCCCGGTACCGAAGACAAGGATATGCTCAATCTGGCCTTGTGGCTGAAACGTAACGGTTTCCGCGCCGATCAGGTGCAGGCCTTTTTACCGTCGCCGATGTCGATTGCGACGGCCATGTACCATTCTGGCAAAGATACCCTGCATAAAGTCAGTCGTCACAGTCCGGATATTTCGATTCCGAAAAGCGTTAAACAGCGGCGGTTACATAAGGCGTTTCTGCGTTATCACGACCCGAAAAACTGGCCGATGCTGCGTGAGGCCTTAAAAGACATGGGACGGGCAGATTTGATTGGTAATGGTAAACAGCATCTGGTACCTAGTTTCCAGCCGCGCCTTGATGACGGCGGCAAGACCGCCAAACCGGCGGTTAAAGCCAAGCCGTTCGCCACCAAGCATACCGGCTTCAAACACCCGCGTCCGCCAGCCAGCAAACCCAAGCGCCGTGGTTGATCACTAACCGCTGTTACTGGCTTGATTTGAGTTTTTCAAGTTTTCCAGGCAGCGGCTTGTTGTATTCGTGGTTTGAAAAATCGCTGCCTTGGCGAAACGGGCAATCGCTCAATTGACAGGGCAGACGGTTCAGTAACCTGCTGCAGATTGATCGGCGTTGTTTATTTACGTAGACTTCGCGATTACGTTTTACAGGACCCGATGCGATGAGCAAAGCCAACAGTCAGAAAATTGAAGGACGCAGTATTTTTATTATCGAAACCACGGCGGCCGGAGTTAAAGTGCAAACCGGTTTTCTGGCTAATGATGGTCAGGTTCATGCGATGCCCGCCGTGTTTCCGACGCTGCAATATGCCTTGCAGCAGATCGATGAATTAAAAGCCCATGTCATCAATCACTTTACCGAAGCCGCCAGTGTCGGGGTTCAGGTGATTGCTAGTCAGCAAAACTCTGCTGAAGCCGCTGAATCCAAAGAGGCCGGCAAACTGCATTAATTGCCGGCTTGCGGATCTGAGCATTCAGCTTATTTTAGGGTTCTGCTACGTAGCAGACGATAAGCGGCCGGAATCACCAACATCGATAACAGGGGGGCGGTGATCATGCCGCCTACCATCGGGGCAGCAATACGGCTCATGATTTCGCTGCCTGTGCCATCACCCGACAAAATCGGCAGCAAGCCGGCAATAATCACTGCCACTGTCATGGCTTTTGGCCTGACTCTTAATAGCGCACCTTCGCTAATCGCTTCTAGTAAGTGCTGTTCTCCGGTCTGACCCAGTGTGGTTCGTTCAGTCCAGGATTGTTTTAGATATAGCAGCATGATCACTCCGAATTCTGCGGAAATACCGGCCAGCGCGATGAAGCCGACACCGGTTGCAGCAGAAAAATTGAATCCCAGCAGATACAGAAACCAGATGCCCCCGGTAAGCGCAAACGGCAGTGTAATCATAATCAGTAGTGCTTCATCGAATGCAGAAAAAGTCAGATACAGCAGAACCATGATAATCAGTAAAGTAGCCGGCAGAACCAGCATCAGTCTGGCGTTGGTTCTTGCCATAAATTCGTACTGTCCGGCGTAACTCAGTGTGATTCCTGGGCGGATGGGTACTTCGCGGGCTACTGCCATTTTAAGATCGGTTACTACTGCCGCCAGATCACGGCCCCGGACATCAATGTATACCCAACCACTGGGGCGACCGTTTTCACTTTTCAGCATTGGCGGGCCGTCGTTGACATGAATGGCAGTCGCCATCCCCAGTGTTATCTGGCTACCCATGGCTGTGATCATCGGTAGTTGCTGCAGACGTTCGATGCTGTCACGCCACTCGCGCGGATAGCGCAGATTGATCGGATAGCGGGCCAGACCTTCTACTGTTTCTGCAATATTGTCGCCGCCGATCAGACCGGCAATAACCGCTTGCAGTTCAGCAATACTCAGACCGTAGCGTGCAGCGGCGGTTCTATCAATTTCAATATCGATATAACGACCGCTGCCCAATCTTTCCGCCAGTGCGGAGGAGACACCGGCAACCTGGCGGGCAGCCTGTTCCACCGATTGGGCGGTAGTATCAATATCGGCGAGATTGTTGCCGGTAATTTTGATGCCGATCGGACTCTTAATGCCGGTCGCCAGCATATCGATACGGTTGCGAATCGGTGGAATCCAGATATTAGTTAGTCCTGGTACTTTAACGGCCTGATCCAGTGCTTCGACCAGTTTGTCCGCTGTCATACCCGGTCGCCATTGATTGCGAGGCTTGAACTGAATGGTGGTTTCAAACATTTCCAGCGGAGCGGGATCGGTAGCAGACTCGGCACGGCCAGCCTTACCATAAACGCTGGCGACCTCGGGTACGGATTTAATCATACGGTCGGTTTGCTGCAATATTTCTCTGGCTTTTTGTGCTGAAAGACCGGGCAGGGCTGTGGGCATATACAGCAGATCACCTTCATCCAGCGGCGGCAGAAATTCACCACCCAGGCGTGATGCCGGCCAGAGACTGGTCAAAAATATCAGGCTTGCGATCAGCAAAGTAGTTTTGGGTTGTTGTAATACTTTATCGAGCCACGGCCGATAGAGTTTTATCAGCCAGCGATTTAGCGGATTGTCTGATTCGCACGGGAGTTTTCCCCGTATCCAATAACCCATCAAAACAGGAATCAAGGTGACTGAGATACCAGCAGAAGCAGCCATTGCGTAAGTTTTAGTAAATGCCAGCGGACTGAACAAGCGGCCTTCCTGCGCTTCCAGAGAGAAGACCGGGATGAATGACAGCGTAATGATCAGTAAGGAAAAAAACAGCGCCGGTCCTACTTCGATGGCTGCATCGGTCATGACTTGCCAGTGTTGTTGGCCCTGGAGTAATTGGCCGGGATGAGCATGCTGCCAGCTTTCGGCTTTTTTATGGGCATTTTCGATCATCACTACTGCTGCATCGACCATCGCGCCTACTGCGATTGCAATGCCGCCCAGTGACATGATGTTGGCATTGATGCCTTGAAAATGCATGATGCCGAAAGCGGTCAGAACACCGAGTGGTAAAGCAATGATAGCAACCAGCGAGGAGCGCAGATGGCGCAGAAAAATCACACACACCAGTGCCACCACTATAAATTCCTCAAGCAGTTTGAAAACCAGATTTTCAACTGCCCGGTCAATCAGTTGGCTACGGTCATAGGTAGTGACAACTTCTACCCCGGCAGGCAAACTGGTTTTTAAACTATCCAGTTTTTGTTTGACCGCAGCGATAGTCTCGCGGGCATTCTTGCCAGAACGCAGGATAATGATGGCGCCGACCGATTCGCCTTCGCCATTCAGTTCGACGATGCCCCGGCGCATTTGAGGGCCCAACTGAATAGAGGCAATTTCACCGAGCAAAACCGGGATTTTGTCAGTCAGCCGAACCAGGATTGATTTAAAGCCTTCTGTCGATGTCAGATAAGCCTGAGATCGCACCATCATTTCCGCTTCTCCCAGTTCCAGTACCGCTCCACCGGTTTCGGCACTGGATTGTCTGATGGCCTCACTGACTTGTTGCTGACTGATACCCAGGCTGGCCATTTTGATCGGATCAAGTTGTACCTGATATTGCTTGACCATACCTCCGACTGTTGCAACCTCAGCCACATTCGGCAGACTTTTCAGTTCATATTTCAGAAACCAGTCCTGGAGCGAACGCAACTGTGCCAGATCATGCTGTCCGCTTCTGTCTATCAGGGCATACTGAAAAATCCAGCCAACCCCGCTAGCATCTGGACCTAGGGTGGTTTTTGCCGTGGCAGGCAGTCTGCTCTGTACCTGATTCAGATATTCCAGAACTCTTGATCTTGCCCAGTACTGATCGGTTCCTGCTTCAAACAACACATAAATGAAACTGTCGCCAAAGAAAGAAAAGCCTCGCACTGTTTTGGCGCCGGGTACTGACAGCATTGTGGTGCTCAGCGGATAAGTCACCTGATTTTCAACTACTTGTGGTGCCTGGCCCGGATAACTGGTGCGGATAATTACCTGGACATCAGATAAATCGGGAAGCGCATCGACTGCGGTGGTGTTAACCGCCCAAACGCCCCAGAAAGTGATTAATAAAGTAAGCAGTAATACCAGTACTCGATTTGCTACCGACCAGCGTATTAAGGTAGCAATCATGGTGCTGTCTCCCGGGTGAGGGGCTCTATGCCGCTGAGTCTGGCTTCCGAGTCGATTAAAAACTGGCCGCTGGCCACGACTTGCTGACCTTCCGTCAGTCCGCTGATGATCTGGGTCTGATTATTCATTTCATGGCCTGCACTGACTTCTGTCGGAAAATAGTGGCCGTTTTTGTCTGCCCGCATCACCAGAGTGCGTTTGCCGGTGCGGATTAACGCTTCGGTCGGCACTGTTAGTACGCTGTCCTGATCTGCACTTTCCAGTTTGACCTGTGCTGACTGTCCGGGCCGCAACTGTAG
>CAIUWU010000202.1 GCA_903902945.1 uncultured Pseudomonadota bacterium | reverse complement strand
CGCCAGTACCTTTGATCCTATTCGGCATCGTGGTTGGCGTGGTCCATATTTGAATAATACCTCCGCAATTACAGTTAATGCTGGGTTACTAGATAATTTTCAATCTGCACGCCATCCGCGTCAGGAAATCAAGATCGTTCATTATCTGGAATCTAATCATGATTATTATTATTTGGTATCAGCAGGTCCAGATGGTGTTTTAGATGTTGCATGGCAGACTGATCCTGGCAGTCTATTGTTTCAGTATGGTGATGACCGATTATTATTTATCAATAATACGGACCCCAGAATGAAATCTAATACGGATTGTGGGCAATTAAAATGAAATTTAGTAAAGCGTTTACTTTGGTTGAAATGATGGTGGTTCTGATGGTTATTTCGATAACATCTACTATTGTTTTCAAAGATTTTATTAAATCGCATGATCATATTTATGATGAATTAACACGGGAAAGGGCGCGAGCTATACGAGATGCTATAATTCATATTTCAAATATTAACGCAACCACTCAGGTTACAGGTTTTGTTGCAGATGTCAGAAGATTACCAAATACCATCAGTGAGTTGATTGATGGTAAGGAATGTAGTTTGCATGGTTTTTATATTCAACAAACATGCGTAGAAAATGCCGGGCAGTGGGTGCCAATCCCATATTGGAGGGGACCGTATTTGGTCGGATCTCAATCGGGTTTTTTTGATGGTTGGGGTAATCCTGATAGTGGTGATGGAAATTATGGATGGATTTTTGACACTACTAGCCTAGTTGATACTGTCATTTTGAAATCATTCGGTCCTCAATCTGATTCAATTGGCTCTGTTTATGCTAATTACCAAAATACTCCGCTTGAAATCATTTATCCTGATGATTGGTCTGTGGATCTGGCTTCTATACCGCTTATTATTAATGTGCAAACAACTTCAGTAACTTCAATGTGTTCTGATGGCTTTACTAAAACTTCCATTGAATGTATTAGTAATGGGTTTGTTTGGTCTACCGGTAACTGTCAATCTAAAGTCGATGGTGAGTTTCTGCCTATTAATGTCGATGCAATTGAATGTGCACAATTTCCATCCGTATGGAATGCAGAGGTTTCTAATTGTGCCAATAATGCTTATATCGATAAGAGTGGATGTTTGAATAATGAATCAAAATGGATTATCCATACCCCAGCAAATTGTAATATTTCTGATGTTAAATCATCTGTCCAATGTTCTACACAAACACAATGGTCACCAACTTATTGTAGTGATCATAGTTTTTTTACCAAAAATGAATGTCTTAGTAACGGAGCTAGGTGGGATGTTCCCAGTATTTTACTATTTTTACAAATTGATCAAGGGATTTACTATCCGGCAAATAATTATTTAATTCAAAATGGTACGGTTGGTTCGATTAGTTTTAATGTATTTGGTTCTTCACGTTTGGCTGCAGGTGTTCATGAACTACATCTGGTTTCTGATAGTGTAACAAATAAATATTATTCATCCTCTCATCCACCAATCAGTTATCAAATTCTTCCAAGGTCAGTGCCTGTTTTATACTGGTAATCGCTTTGTTGCACAAATAGCCTTGAGGGTGACTTTCCCCTTACTCCAAATCCGCCAAACGGATTTAGGGCGCGACCACCGTTATCGGCGTACCCAGCTGGGTAAACCGATTTAATAGTGCCGTCCTAATTTGTAGCTCGGCCACTTGGCTGTTGAAGATTCTCGCCTTGACGCGTTGTAAGCCCCCAGCCGTCCCGTCTGTAAAAAATATTCCACCTGCGGCATCCTGTGATTTTTTGATCAGGAGAAGTAATGGCAATCACATCGAAATGGCGTCAGCATATTGAAGCGTGGCAACGTAGCGGTCTATCGCAAGCCGAGTATTGCGCTGAGCAACAGATTAACGTTCGCACGTTCACGGCGCGACTGAGTGACTATCGAAAATTACCGGCGCCCGGTTCGTCTGCACTGATACCGGTGCAGGTTGAGCAGACGCCAACTGCGGCGATTGTCTTTACCCATGCCCAAGGCCATCGTTTGGAGTTGCCTGCTTCGATCTCAGCGAGTTGGGTAGCGGGGCTGTTGCGATGTCTGGCTTGATCGAAACGCCGGCGCAGATTTGGGTGGCCGTGGTACCGGTCGATATGCGGCGCGGACTGGATGGCTTGTCGGCCATTGTCCAGCAAAGCCTGGGTCATTCGCCGTGTGCCGGATCGGCCTTTATTTTCCGTAACCGAGCCGGCAACCGCTTGCGTTTGCTGGTGTGGGATGGCAATGGTGTGTGGTTGTGCCAGCGCCGTTTGCATCAAGGGGCTTTTGTCTGGCCCAAGGTCAACGACACGGTATTTGCGATCAGTCAGTCGCAGTGGCAATGGCTGATCGCCGGCGTCGATTGGCAGCGGTTATCGGCAAAATGCCAAGCCGATTGGCAGGTATGACGCCAGGTAGGAATCGGCTATTAGAATCCTGCTGAAACCCACTAATACCAAGGGCTCAAGGGGGTTTTTTTGCGGTATAATAACGACCATGAATCTCCTCGCCAAACTCGATCAATTGAATCTGGACGCGACCGCCAAAACTGAGGTGGCGGCCCTGATTCAATCGCTGATCGGCCAGGCGGAACGGGATGCCAAGGTCATTCAAGCCAAAGACATCAAAATCGCCGCGCTGACGCACGAACTGGCCTACTACAAGCGCATCCGCTTCAGTACCAAGAGCGAAGCCCTGGCGCCGCT
>CAIUWU010000201.1 GCA_903902945.1 uncultured Pseudomonadota bacterium | reverse complement strand
GTTTGCCAAAGGCGGTAAGGTTGGTCTGTTCGGTGGTGCCGGTGTAGGTAAAACCGTTAACATGATGGAGCTGATTCGTAATATTGCGATCGAGCATAGCGGTTTCTCGGTATTCGCCGGTGTAGGTGAACGTACTCGTGAAGGTAACGACTTCTACCATGAAATGACCGATTCAAAGGTTATCGACAAAGTATCACTGGTTTACGGTCAGATGAATGAGCCACCAGGAAACCGTCTGCGGGTAGCGCTGACTGGTTTGACCATGGCGGAATACTTCCGTGACGAAGGTCGCGATGTTCTGTTCTTCGTTGACAATATCTACCGTTACACCCTGGCTGGTACCGAAGTATCAGCGCTGCTGGGTCGTATGCCATCTGCGGTAGGTTATCAGCCGACGCTGGCGGAAGAAATGGGTGTATTGCAAGAGCGTATTACCTCAACCAAAACCGGTTCTATTACCTCTATTCAAGCCGTTTACGTCCCTGCTGACGACTTGACCGATCCATCACCAGCCACCACTTTTGCTCACTTAGATGCGACTGTTGTATTGTCACGTCAAATTGCTGAGTTAGGTATTTATCCTGCGATTGATCCGCTCGATTCAACCAGTCGTCAGCTGGATCCGTTGGTGATTGGCCAGGAACATTACGAAACTGCGCGTGCGGTCCAAGGTATCCTGCAACGTTACAAAGAATTGCGTGACATCATCGCGATTCTGGGTATGGATGAACTGTCAGAAGACGACAAGCTGACCGTATCCCGCGCACGTAAAATTCAAAGATTCCTGTCACAACCTTTCTTCGTTGCGGAAGTATTTACCGGTTCACCGGGTAAATATGTGTCTCTGAGAGAAACAATTGCTGGCTTTAAAGGCATTATCAATGGCGAATACGACAGCTTGCCAGAGCAAGCTTTCTATATGGTAGGCACCATAGACGAAGCTATTGAAAAAGCCAAAAACATGTAATCCCCAGCACAGGAGAATTTCGATATGGCAATGACAATTCATGTTGACATCGTCAGCGCCGAGCAGGAAGTCTATTCGGGTTTGGCGCAAATGCTGTTTGCGCCTGCCGAGCTGGGTGAAGTCGGTATTGCACCGCGTCACGCGCCGTTAATCACCCGTTTGAAACCGGGTGAAGTACGGGTAAAGCTGAACGAAAAAGAAAGCTTGGCCTATTACATCTCGGGTGGCCTGCTGGAAGTTCAACCCGATGTAGTAACGGTATTGGCCGATACGGCAATCAGGGCACATGACATTGATGAAGCGGCAGCCTTGCAAGCCAAAGCCCGCGCAGAAGAAATGTTGAGTGATAAATCCGGTAAGTATGATTATGCAGTTGCCAAAGCCGAACTGGCCGAAGCCATCATGCAGCTTAAAACCCTGGAAAGACTGAGAAAACGTGGTTCTTAAACCATTACTGTAATGCCTAATAAGCCCGATTACGTTCGCGTCATCGGGCTTTTTTGTTTGAGGAAAAAACAATGCCGATCAAAACCATTATTCTGGCCGCCGGACAAGGAACCCGGATGCGTTCCAGTCGTCCTAAAGTGTTACACGAAATAGCCAACAAAGCCTTGCTGCAACATGTCTACGAAACCAGCCAGCAATTAAATGACAATGCGATCTATATCATCTACGGACATGGCGGTGAAACCGTCAAGCAAACCCTGCAGCATTTCGAGGCAGTCTGGATCGAGCAAAAACAGCAGCTGGGTACCGGACATGCGGTGCAGCAAGCCATTCACCATGTTGAAGATGCCGATACCGTTTTGATTCTGTATGGCGATGTGCCCTTACTAAAAGCGCAAACCCTGCAAACCCTGTTGCAGGACGTCAGTGCACAGTCGCTGGCCTTATTAACCGTAAAACTCGATGATCCCACCGGTTATGGGCGCATCGTCAGAAATGCGGATAATGCTGTGGTCAAAATTGTCGAGCAAAAAGACGCCAATGCCTCTGAATTAGCGATTAAGGAAGGCAATACCGGGATTCTGGCCTGCAACGGTGATCAGCTTAAGCAATGGCTGGCGCGTTTGAGCAATAACAATGCTCAAAACGAATACTATCTGACCGATATTATCGAAATGGCGGTTGCCGACGGCCTGAGTATCAAAACCACGCTGGCCAGCAGTCAGGATGAAGTCCTGGGCGTCAACAATCGCAATCAGCTGGCGCATCTGGAACGGGTTTACCAAATGCAGCAGGCACAGAGCCTGATGGAACATGGTGTGACACTGCGTGATCCGGCCCGGATTGATGTCAGAGGTGAATTTGCTGAATTGGGTCAGGATATCGATGTCGATATCAATGTCATTTTTGAAGGGATTAACCGGATTGGTTCAAACGTCAGAATTGGCGCCAACTGCATACTCAAAAATGCCACGATAGCGGACGCCGTCGAAATATTGCCTAACAGCCTGATCGAAGATGCGAGTGTCGGCGCCTATAGCCGTATCGGGCCGTTTGCGCGTTTGCGCCCGGCCAGTGTGATTGCCGATCATGCGCATATCGGCAATTTCGTTGAGATCAAAAAATCCACGGTGGCTTCGGGCAGTAAAATCAATCATCTGAGCTATATCGGCGACAGCGAAATCGGTAGCAAGGTCAACATTGGTGCCGGCACCATTACCTGTAACTACGATGGTGTGAATAAATTTAAAACCATTATCGAAGACGGTGCCTTCATTGGTTCGGATACCCAACTGGTCGCACCGGTAACCGTTGGCAGGAATGCTACCATCGGCGCCGGTTCAACCATCACCAAAGATACTCCAGCTGAGCAGTTGACCTTGAGTCGCAGTAAACAGGTCAGCGTAGCCAGTTGGCAGCGACCATCAAAAAAGGAGTCTTAAACATGTGCGGAATAGTCGCAGGCGTTGCTCAGCGCAATGTTGTGCCGATTTTGATTGAGGGTCTGAAACGCCTGGAATACCGTGGTTATGATTCTGCCGGTCTGGCGGTGATCAATCAGCAGCAGATTTTCAGAAAACGTGAGCTTGGCAAGGTCAAAGGGCTGGAAGCCTTGATTGCCAATGATCCGGTTGATGGTCGGCTCGGTATTGCCCATACCCGCTGGGCGACGCATGGCAAACCCAGTACCCGCAATGCCCATCCGCATATCAGTATGGATAAAGTCGCGGTGGTGCATAACGGCATCATTGAAAATCACCAGCAGTTGCGTTCGGCTTTGCAGCAACAAGGTTATCAGTTCACTTCTGAAACCGATACTGAAGTGATCGTGCATAAAATCGCCGAGCATTTGCAGAGCACTGGCAGTCTGCTAAGCGCGGTGCAGGCCACGATTGCCGGATTGCACGGTGCTTATGCCCTGGGGGTAGTGTATACCGATGAACCTGACACCCTGATTGCCTGCCGTAGAGGCAGCCCTTTGGTGATTGGCGTCGGTATCGGTGAATATTTCATCGCCTCCGATATTGCGGCGCTGTTGCCAGTGACCCAGCGCTTTATCTTTCTCAAAGAAGGTGATGTCGCGCTACTGAAAATCGATACCCTCGAAATTTATGATCAAAACGGCCAGCGGGTTGAGCGACCAATTACTGAAAGTCAGCTGAAAGCCGATGCTGTCGACAAAGGTCAGTATCGCCATTACATGCTCAAAGAAATCTATGAACAGGCTTGGGCGGTATCGGAAACGCTGGAGGGGCGTTTTATTGATAACCGCCTGCAGGAAACCAGCTTTGGTCATAATGCGCCGGAGGTGTTCGATCAGATTAAATCGGTATTGATATTGGCCTGTGGTACCAGTTATCACGCCGGTCTGGTGGCTCGCTACTGGTTTGAAGAGCTGGCTCGTGTCCCCTGCTCCATTGAAGTCGCCAGTGAGTTTCGTTACCGCAATCCGGTGGTTGCGCCGGACACTCTGGTGGTGACCATTTCTCAGTCGGGTGAAACTGCCGATACCTTGGCTGCGTTGCTGGAAGCCAAGCGTCTGGGGGTCAGGCATTCGCTGGTGGTCTGTAATGCGCCGGAAAGTTCGCTGGTACGGGAGTCCGATCTGGTATTAATGACCCGCGCCGGCCCGGAAATCGGCGTTGCTTCAACCAAAGCCTTTACTACTCAGCTGGTGGCCCTGCTGATGCTGGTGATGGCGGTCGGACGTCGGTTTGGCTTGTCGGCCGAACTGGAAACCCAAATCGTGTCCGAGCTGTTCAGTTTGCCAGGCAATATCGAAAAAACCCTGCAACTGGATTCGGCTATTGAAACCTTGTCTCAGCGGTTTGCCGATAAGGACAATGCCCTGTTTCTGGGGCGTGGCACCCATTATCCGATTGCGATGGAAGGCGCGCTGAAGTTAAAAGAGATTTCTTATATTCACGCCGAGGCCTATCCGGCCGGCGAATTGAAACACGGCCCGCTGGCGCTGATAGACAGCGAAATGCCGGTGGTGACCGTGGCGCCGAATAACAGTCTGCTGGAAAAACTGAAATCCAATATCCAGGAAGTCAGTGCCAGAGGCGGACAATTGATTGTGTTCATGGATGAGGCGCTGGCCGATTCGGATGATGAAAATGTTTGGATTGAAAAAATGCCCAGCGTCAATGAAATCGTCTCACCGATCATTTACACGATTCCGCTGCAACTGTTGTCTTACCATGTCGCTGTGTTGAAAGGCACCGATGTCGACCAGCCACGTAATCTGGCCAAATCGGTGACTGTGGAATAGCATGAATATTTCCTTTGAAATCGTGCCGCGCAGTCTGGCGGCATTTGCCGAGCAATATCAGTTCGTGCAAAGCCTGGGGGCGGCGATCAATGTCATCAATGTGCCGGATATTCAGCGTTTTTCGGTGCGTAGCTGGGAGGTTGGTAAGCAGATAGATGTCGCAAGCTATCGGTTTGTGCCGCATTTTCGGGCCATCGATTTTAAAGTCGATGGCGGCGAATTGTGTCGCCTGATTGAGCAGCATCAGCTTCAACAGATTCTGCTGGTATCCGGTGATCCACCGGAAGGCCTGAAACGGCAGTATTTCAATACCGATGTGGTCGATCTGATCCGGGTGATCAAAAAACACTATCCGCAATTAAGCATTTACGCCGGTTTCGATCCCCATCGCCAGGGACTGCAGGACGAGTGTGATTATATTCAGCGTAAAGTCGATGCCGGCGTCAGCGGATTCTTTTCGCAACCGTTTTTTGACAGCAGGCTGATCGAAATTTACGCCGATCATATGCAAGGCCTGGAAACTTATATTGGTCTAAGCCCGATTACCACTGCTGCGTCGATGCAATACTGGGAAGTTAAAAACAAAGTTAAATTCCCTTCGCATTTCCGGCCGGATTATCAATGGAGTATCGATTTTGCCAATCAGACATTAAAACTGGCTGAGCAATTGGGATTGCATATTTACTTCATGCCGATCCGGATTGATCTGCAAGCTTATTTCAGCCAGTTGCAATGGCCTGTTTGCCGATAAAATGGTTTCAATAGCGATTCGCTGTCTATATACTGTCCACTATAGTTTTGGGCGATGTGCGAAATCAACCGTTCGGCTTGAGCTAGTGGTTGATTTCAGCCACTAAATCGCCCAGTCCATTTCTTGTAATTCAGGCCGATTCATTAAGTTGTCATGATCGTTATGCTAAATAGGGCTTTTTAGCCTTGGCAGAGGCGATGACTAACTCTTTTTGGTTTCTGGCTTAAATTTTGCAAGTTGAAACAGTTGTCCCAATAAAGCGAAGGACCCGCATTACAATGTTGAATACATGTTTTAAGCGTCTGCTGACTGCCCTGCTGTTGCTGTTATGCAGTCTGACTGCTACGGCGGCGACAGTAGAGCTGTCACTGGATGAAGCGCTGGTGATGTTTTATCAGCGCAACCTTGATTTGATTGCCGCGCAATACAATGTCGATCAGGCGCGTGCTGACGAGCTGGTGGCGGCGGCCATTCCTAATCCCACTCTGGGTGTTCAAATTGCCGAAATCAGTAATAAACCCAATATGGGTTCTGTGGCTAAAGGCTGTAATCCGGATGCTTCGGTATCGTGTGGTCCTGCTGAGTATTTTTCGTTTAGCCAGCTGATTGAAGTGGCCGGCAAACGCGGTCTGCGGATGGAAACCAGCGCTTTTGCCACCCAGGCAGCGGAAAGTGATTTCCGCGATGCGGTGAGAATCTTTTCTAATCTGGTCAGTGACAGCTATTACGACTTACTGCTGATGCAAAAAAATCGCTGGTTGGCCGACGAAATTGTCCAGCATTACCAGCAAATCAGCCAAGCCAACCGCTTGCGACTGAAGACCGGCGATATTTCCGAGGCGGATTATCTGCGGGTAAAAATGGAAGCCAGCCGTGCCGAGTCGGATCTGGATAATGCCGAAGCAGCCCTGGAGCAGGCGCAGGCTAAATTGCTGATGGTGTTGCGCTGGCCCGATAAAACGGCACGACTGGTGGCTAAAGAACAATGGCCGGCACTACAAGATATTGGTCAGCAAGCTGAGCAGGACCAATTAATTCTGACAGCCTTGCAGAAACGCCCTGATCTGTTAGGCGACAAGCAACGTGCCGATCAGGCCGACAAAGCTCTGGAGCTGGCCCGCCGGCTCAAATATCCCGATGTCACCGTCAATGCCGGATATGCCCGTGATCCCAGCAATAATGCGCTGAATTCTTTTTTTGTCGGTGTCAACGTGCCGGTGCCGTTGTTTTATCAATATCAGGGCGAATCGGATAAAGCGGCTGTTACCCTGAACCAAAACCGTCTGGCTGCCGAGCAGACTGAACTGACGATCCGCAATGAAGTCGTCACAGCGCTGGCCAACTGGCACAGTGCCGATAAAATCCTGCAACGTTTCCGGCAGGGTTTGTTACAGGAAGCGCAGACCGTCCGCAACAGTGCCGAGCTGGCTTATAGCCGAGGAGCAACCAGCGTGCTCGACTTTATTGAAGCGCAACGCAGTTATAAAAACATCATGCGCGACTATTATGCCGCCCAGATCAATCACACCAATGCTTACTATGACTTGGCCAAAACCCTGGCTGTCGATCTGTATGCCGGTAATAAGCCCGCCGCAACACCTTAATATTCTGTTTAATCAATTTTTCTTATTACTATGAATCAGCTCAGGCCATTAAATGGATTGGTGACAGGCATAGCCTTATTGGTAACCGTCATGCTGACGGCTTGTTCAGATAACAGTGAACAGCCTGCCCCCCCCAAATCAACCCGGATAGCCGGTGAAGTGTTTCTGGCGCCGGATTCGCCGAAAAAAGCCTATGTCAAAACGCAGCCCCTGCAATTAAGCCAGCATCCGTTATTGGAGCCGCTGGCCGGGAAAATCAGCTACGACGAAAGCCTGACTTCACGGATCAGTTCACCGGTGGCGGGGCGGGTAATAACTATCCCGGTCAGTTTGGGAACTGCGGTTCAGCCCGGTAGTACGCTGTTAGAGCTCGACAGTCCCGAGGTGGCAGATGTCGAGGCCGATTTTGCCAAAGCGCAGGCCGATCTGACCCTAGCTAGCCACGCTTATCAGCGGCAGCAGGAGCTATACGAAGGTAAAGCGGTTTCCCGCAAAGAACTGGAACAGACCCAGGATGATTTAATTCGTGCCAGAAGCGAATTACAGCGGGCCCAGGATAGACTGAAAAACCTGCATTTGAGCAACAAACAACTGGATGGTCGTTTTGCGCTGCATGCCAGCTTGGCCGGAATAGTCGTGGAACGTAATGTCAATCCGGGCATGGAAGTCAGGCCTGATCTGGACCAGCCGCTGTTTGTGGTATCCGACATCAAAAGGCTGACCGTTGTGATGCAGGTGTTTGAGATCAATCTCGGCAAAATCCGTCTGGGACAAAAATTGTCGGTTACCGTGCCCGCCTACCCGGGCCAGACCTTTCCGGCTACTGTCAGCTATATCGGACAGGTGTTAGATGAAAAAACCCGCACCGTACAGGTTCGTTGTGAGTTGCCGAATCAGGATGGTCGCTTGTTACCTGGTATGTATGCCACGATCAATGTCGAAAGCGATGCCCATGATCAGGCGATAGTAATTCCGTTAACTGCGGTGTTTACCGAAGGGGATGACGATTTTGTGTTTGTGGCACTGGATGATCATCACTTTAAGCAAAAGCCGGTAACCATTGATTTACGCTTGAAAGATAAAGCGGTGATTGCGGCTGGTTTGTCAGCCGGTGAACAGCTGGTAACCGAAGGTGCGCTGATGTTGCGTGCCGAAGAAGAAGTGGAAACCAGTTCTGAAAATGCTAAATCCGAGTAAGCAGACGAAATCATGATTGAACGTATCATTGCTTTTTGTTTACAACAGCGACTGATGGTGATCGGCGCTACTCTGGCGATAGCGGTTTCCGGCATTATTGCTTTTGAGCATCTACCGGTACAGGCTTTTCCAGATGTCCAGAATGTGTTTGTTCAGGTGGTGACCCAGTATCCTGGCGAGGCGCCTGAGGAAGTCGAGAAACAGATTTCCTTGCCGATCGAACGGGTCATGAATGGCTTGCCGCATCTGATCAATATGCGCTCGGTGTCGATCTTCGGGCTTTCGGTGGTCACGCTGACCTTTGATGACAACGCCGAAGACTATTTCTCCCGGCAACAGGTGCTGGAGCGCTTGCAGAATGCCGATATTCCAACCGATAGCAAACCTCAGCTGGGGCCTTTATCGACCGGTGTCGGTGAGATTCTGCGCTATACCGTTGATGCCAGACATTTGCCGCTGGTGGAGCAACGGGCTTTGCAGGACTGGGTGATAGAACCGCGCCTGCGTGCGGTACAAGGCGTAGCCGATGTGGTTTCTTATGGCGGCGGTGTCAAAGAGTATAAAGTTGCCGCCAAGCCTGACCAGCTGAAAAATTACCGTCTCAGCTTGAATCAGTTGTTTGATGCGATTGCCGCCAACAATACCAATACCGGTGGCGGTTACATCGAGCATGGCGATGAAGCGCTGGTGGTGCGTGGCGTAGGTTTGCTGAAATCGGCCGATGAAATCGGCGAAATTGTGGTTACCAGTAATGACGGTGTGCCGGTACGGATCAGGGATGTCGCAGATATCAGTGTCGGACCTCAGCCCAGAACCGGTATTGTCGCAATCAATCAGCGCGATGACGTGGTTGAAGGCATCGTGTTGCTGAGTAAGGGTCGTGATGCTGTCAATGTCTTGGCTGGGGTCAAGGAAAAGATTCAGGAGCTGAATGAATTCGGCTTGCCGCCGGGAGTCAAAATTACGCCGTTTTATGATCGTACCGAACTGGTGGGCCATACCATTCATACGGTTGAACACAATATGATCGAAGGGGCGGTGCTGATCCTGATTATTCTGCTGGTGTTTTTGCAACGCTTTCTGGCGGCTTTTTTGGTCACACTGATCATTCCACTGTCATTACTGTTTGCGTTTATTCTGGTGGATCTGGGCGGTATTTCTGCCAATCTGATTTCGCTAGGGGCGATTGATTTCGGGATTATCGTCGACAGTGCGGTGGTACTGGTCGAATCGGTGATGGTACAAGTGACGCTGGATTTGCAGCGTGGTGTCGATAGCCGCCATCTGCGGCAGTCGCTGTTAAGTACCACCACCGAAATGGGCCGGCCGATTTTGTTTTCCAAGGCCATCATCATCACTGCCTTTTTGCCGATTTTTACCTTTCAGCGGGTCGAAGCCAAAATCTTTTCGCCGATGGCGTATACCCTGAGTTTTGCGCTGCTGGCGTCGATGTTGTTCAGCCTGACTTTTGTGCCGTCGATGCTGACTTATCTGCTGGGACCGCGGATTGCCGAGCGCCATAATCCACTCGTGGACGCTATGGAAAAGCATTACCGGCGCATTCTGGAATGGGTGTTAAGGCATGCGCGGGCTGTGTTTATCGGTGCGGTTTCTGCGTTGTTGCTGAGTCTGATGTCGGTCAAACTGATCGGCACAGAATTCATGCCCAAGCTGGATGAAGGCAATATCTGGCTGACCATTACCCTGCCGACACCGGTATCGCTGCAGACGGCCAAACAACTGGAAACGCAGGTGCGCGGCAAACTGGAAACCTTCAGCGAAGCCAGAACGGTACTGACGCAGCTAGGGCGTCCGGAAGACGGTACTGATCCCAAAGGCTTCAATAATCTGGAAGTGCTGATTGACCTTAATCCCAAAAACCAGTGGCGTTTCAGTAGCAAGGATCAGTTGGTTCAGGCGATGGATAAAGAGCTGGCGATGTTTCCGGGGATTCTGACCAACTTTTCACAGGTAATTCAGGATAACGTCGAAGAAGCGATTTCCGGGGTCAAAGGTGAAATCGCCATCAAGGTGTTTGGCAGTGATTTGCAAGTTCTGCAAGACAAGGCCAATCAAATCACCCATATTCTCGCTTCGATTCAAGGGGCTACCGATGTCGCAGCCGAACAGCAGGCCGGCCTGGCGCAGGTGATTGTCGACATTGATCGCAGC